>DATIHN010000008.1 GCA_035480635.1 Candidatus Saccharimonadales bacterium | reverse complement strand
TCATTGATAGCCTGGGCAATGATATTGATTTATCCGGCCAATTGCCCTTCGTACTTAAAACTCTAGAGGACAATAAGGCCTTAATAAAGCAGGATTTGCTGAGTGACCATTAAACCTGACAGCGATTTTTCGTCCCCGGCCGATGTCCAGAATCTGATCATTCGCTTAGAAGAATGGCAGTCGCGGTTGCGCCAAAGTGGCCTAAAGCAGCGCCTCCACATCGCCGATCAAGTTAAACCCGACCAGCATTTAGTTAAAGACCTAAGGCGCCTGGGAATAAGTCGCACCGTCGAGGATCAAGCCGGTTTAGATGAAGTCATAAGTTCGCTAAAAGCTTGGATCAAAACGGCCACTCTGATACATCTAACTTTTTCGACCCCGCCATCGCCAGATTTAGAAAGCCAAGTGGCCGATTGGTTGCACAGTAACATTGATCCCCAAATTCTGGTCCAAATCCAAGTCGATGGCACCATTGCCGCCGGTTTTGTGATGCGAACCAAAAACCGGGTTTATGATTTTACAGCTAATCATGTGCTGTGGCAGAACCGGGGCGCGATTAGTAATTTGGTGCAGCATGTTCGATAGTTCCGAATTTACGACCTTGGTCAAAAAAGGCCAACCGACTGGCGAAGTGGTGGGTGTTAATCGGTTTCTGGTAACCTTGATTGGCCTAGAAACCGCGCCAATCGGTGGACTGATCCTATTCGAAAACGGCCAGCACGGGTTGGTCCGCGAAGTCGCTCAAGATCACGTCATTGTTCTTAACCTGGATAGCGAGACAATTCCGATCGAAACCTTGGCTGTGTTGGCTCAAGATGTTTTCAGCGTCCGAGCCGGTGAAGGTATGATCGGTCGGGTTGTCACCCCGCTGGGACAGCCAATCGATGGCAAAGGCAATATCAAATACGATGCGACCATGCCAGTTTTTGCGCAGGCCCCCAGCGTTATTGAGCGGGCCATTCAAAAAACTCAACTCGTCACAGGCGTCAGCATCGTCGATATGCTTTTCCCAATTGTGATGGGTCAGCGCATGGCCATATTAGGTGATAGTAAGGCTGGCAAAAGTACTTTTTTGCGGCAACTCGGTACCAATCAAAAAGGCACCCATAATGTGGTGGTCTATGTCCTAATCGCCAAACGCAACTTCGATATTAGTATGCTGGTCGAGTCATTAGAAGAAAGTGGGGCTATGGCAAGGAGTATTGTGGTCGTAGCCAACATCTTTGATTCCCTCGTGCAATCCTACATTGCACCCTACACTGCCTGCGCCATGGCCGAATATTTATGGAAAAACGGCACCGACGTTATTACTATTTACGATGATTTAACCAGTCATGCCAAGATCTATCGTGAACTATCCCTGTTGCAACGGGTTAATCCGGGGCGTGATTCATACCCTGGCGATATGTTTTACGCTCATTCATCGCTGTTGGAGCGGGCGGGCAAGTTAGCTTCGAATAATAAAACCTTTACCGCCTTGCCGGTAGTGGTGACGCCTAATGATGACATCACCTCCTATTTACCGACTGGCATTATGTCGATGACGGACGGCCAACTAATTTTTGACTTGGCTTCGTTTCGCAATGGTATCCGGCCAGCAGTTAACGCTGGGTTGTCGGTGTCGCGTTACGGTGGGCGCTCTCAAAGCCAGCGGGCCAAACAACTCTCAGCCGAACTATTCAAAAAATTAGCCGATTATCGTCAGGCTTTGGAGTTTTCGCACTTTGGTTCCGATTTGGCCATTGAATCTCAAGCTGATCTGACTCTCGGTAAACAAATCTACGAGGCCTTTAAGCAAATGCCGGATGAGCTCTACAACTTAACTGCCCAACAATTAATCATCGAGGCAATCGTCAAAGGCCGAGGCCGGGCCAAGATCAATGTCATTCAGTTGAAAAAAATGGCCACCAAGGCTGCTAGCAGTATCAAAACCGAAGAAGAGTATCTTAAAGCCCTCGATGCCATATTGGCCAAAACGGTGGTTCAGGCGGCCAAATGAAGCGTGTTCGACAATTATCCGAAGAGTTTGATCAGATCGAGACCATTCATTCGTTAACTGGGGTTTTCGAAACTATCGCCAGTATGCGGATCGGCCGGATCAAAGACCAAGTATTGTCGTCGAGCCTATTCTTCAATGAACTCTGGCAAGTTTATGGTTCGCTCAGGGTGGGTGCCAAAGCCGCCGACTTGCATTTACTACGCTCAGGTCATCGCATCGATAAATCAGTCTTTGTGTTAATTACTTCAGAGGGCGGGCTAAGTGGCGACATCGATCAATTGATTATTCGGGCCATGAAGGCCGACTACGATCCGGCCAAAGTTGATTTGGTAGTGATCGGCTATCATGGGGTTGTTTTACTAGCCCAGCAAGGGCTGGCACCCAAGCACTTCTTCCGCTTGCCCTCGACGGATGCGCCAGTTGATGTGGCTCCCGTAATTGCCACCATCACGCCTTATAAACAGGCCTATATTTATTACCAAAAGTACGTTTCGCTGGCCAAGCAAAGCGCCCAACGCATCGCCTTAATTTCCGCCGTCCGCGATCTTAGCGGCAACAAGGTCCCGGCTCAGCAGATTATTTCCCCGGCCGAATTTGTCTTTGAACCTTCAACCAGAGAAGTCATAACTTACCTGGAAAAGGTCATGCTGGGTATCGCTCTGGGACAAACCATTTTGGAATCAAGGTTGAGCCAATTAGCTAGTCGCTTTAACGCCATGAGTTTGGCTCAAGAAAAGGCTCAGGATATTTCAGATGACCTCAAACGCCAATTCTTTGGTGCCAAAAGGGCCCTCTCCGATGAGCGTATTCGCGAAGTCATTACCTCGATGGAGGCCCTATGACCAGCTATGCCAGCCGCCGGATCGGGAAAATCTTGAGCATTAAAGGGTTGATTGTGGAGGTTAGAGTTGGCGCTCAGTTGCCCAAGGTCCACGAAGTCTTAACTTTGGAAGAAGACCAGACCGTTTGGCTGGAAGTGGCTTACTATCGCGATGCTACCACCCTAGTTTGCCTAAATTTGCTGGCACATCCGGGTGTCCGCCGCGGTCGAAGCGTCATCACATCCGATGCCGAAATTAGCATCCCGGTCGGGGCTGAAGCAATGGGGCGAATGTGGAGCGCACTAGGCCAACCAATCGATGGCAAACCAATGCCAGAATCGGTGGCTCGGCGCAGCATCTACCCCAAAGCCAATAACGCGACTGGCTTTGTGCGTTTGAAACCGGAACTCTTAGAAACTGGCATCAAGGTGATCGATTTCTTTACCCCCTTCGTGAAAGGTCGCAAAATCGGCATCATCGGTGGCGCTGGTGTTGGCAAAACCGTCTTAACCATGGAACTAATGCACAACATTGCTAGAGATCCGTCCAAGCTATCAATTTTCGTTGGCATCGGCGAACGTATTCGCGAGGGCCACGAACTCTACAACACCCTCCAAGAACGAGATCTGCTCAAGAGTACGGCCCTCTTCTTTGGCCAAATGAACGAAACCCCAGCCATTCGAAGCATTATTGGGGCGGCGGCCTCCAGCCTAGCCGAATACTTTCGCGATGAAGAGGGTAAAGATGTGCTTTGTTTCATCGATAACATCTATCGTCATGTCCAGGCCGTCAACGAACTTTCGACTCAAGTTGGCCAAGTGCCTTCGGAAGGCGGCTACCAACCAACGCTGTTTTCAGACCTACGCCGGTTCCAAGATCGTTTGACTTCAACCGATAAGGGCTCGGTTACTTCTGTCCAAGCCATCTTCATCCCAGCCGATGATTTAAGCGATCCAGCGGTTCAAGAAATTGCTCAGCAGCTCGATGGTGTAATTGTCTTGTCACGCCAAGTGGCCGAAATGGGCATCAGGCCGGCTGTCGATTTGATCCAGACGACTTCATCGCTACTAACGCCAGATATCATCGGCGAGCGTCACTACGTTCTAACAGCTCAAGTTCAAGCCATCATGCAAAAATATGAGTCTCTAAAAAACATTATTTCGATTATTGGTGAAAACGAACTTTCCCCCGCCGACCGCACCGATTACGAAAAAGCTAAAAAACTGCGCAATTACTTCAACCAATCGATGTATGTCACCGAGGACTTAAGCGGCCATAAAGGCGAATACTTTACCCGCGAACAAACCTTAAAGGGCGTTGAGGAGATTTTGATCTAATGGCCAAGCCCCACAAAACCCTCCAACTAAAACTGCGCTCACCTTATCAAAATTATTTTTCTGGCCCGGCCCTTTCGGTAACAGGTCGCAATCGATTGGGTCACTTTGATGTTCTAGCCGACCACGCGCCGTTCTTCACTTTACTAGCGGCCGGTGAGATCACCGTTCGGACCGAGCATGAGGAATTAAAATTTAATGTTGACTCTGGGATTTTGAAAGTCAAAAACAATCTAGTTGATATATTCCTGAACGTTTAGGCTTTGATTGTGGCCCAAAATTGACCACAAATTCGGGCCCCATTTTTAAGCATTAGAGATTTGCCATCACTCCTGATAAGCATTAGAATTGTATGCAGGAGAATTGTGTATTGATGAGTTTTAAGGCATGGATCAACAGCCGGTACCTTTAGCATCGCCACTACCAGGGGGCACTGAGGCTGCTACTCCACCTACGGCTGAGGGCCAAGTCTTGCAGACCACTGCCGTTACTGGAGCTCCGGCGGTTCCATTGGGGGGCAATGCGGGGACGCCAACTACCTCGGCGCCTTCGGCTGGCGGCCGCACAGGGTGGCTGCGGCCAGCCTTGCTTGCAGTTGGTGTTTTAGTCGTGCTGGGAGGACTAGCCTATGGAGCCTTTCGCCTACTTTCGGCTCGTTCGTCCAAAACCGGAACCTCCGGGGCTACCAGCGAATCAAGCACTGTCCCTACAACCAGTGTCGATCTAAGTGGCTTGAAAGTGGCCAATGCTGATATATCTGGTCACCAAGTTAGCGTCAATGGCTTGCTCAACGTCAATGATCAAGTCGTCTTGAAACCCAGCGCGCGGCCAACTAACCCAGCCATCGGCCAAGTTTATTTGGATCAAACCACCAACAGCCTGTTTATTTATAATGGCACCACCTTTGTTGAGCTAACCAACACCCCATCATCAATTGCCAGTCAACTCCAAAGCGGCAACGGCATCAGTATTGCCGGAGCCACAGTGGCTAACAGCGGTGTTACTAGTTTCCAAGGTTTGACCGGCGATGTCACGTTGCAAAACGGTGCCGGTATCGTCGCAAGTGGCACCACTATTACTAACTCGGGTGTCTTGAGTCTGCAAGGCCAGAACGGCAACGTTGCCCTAATCGCTGGCAGTGGTATCGCCATTAATGGCACGACCATTTCGGTGACGGGCAGCGGGGGAGCCGTCACCTCGGTCGATACCCTGAGTGGTGATATTCTAATCGCCAACTCAAGCGGTAGTGGGAACACGATTACAATCGATGATGCCTCGACCAGCGCCAAAGGCATCGCCAGTTTTGATGGCACCAACTTCACCGTTACCAATGGCGCCGTAACCCTAGGCAACAGCGGGATCGTCTATATTAACACCCTGCAACAAACCACCTCCGGCCAGAATCTATTAATCAACGCTGGTAGCGATTTGCTGACTTTTGCCACCGGTGGGCGGACGTTCATTCTCCCGACCAGCGGTCCGGCCTCGCAAACCATTTGTACCACCGGGATTTCTTGTGTGGCTGGCGGCGGCCAGGCCGTGCTACTGGCGCCAGGTAGTGCTCAAACCAACGCTGGCGCCGATGCCTCCATCTTCATCAATAACACTAGCACCGGAAATCTAATTGAATTGCAGGGCGGGGGTAGCGACGTCTTTACGGTTGATCCATTCGGTAATGCCGTTCTGACCAACCGGACGGGTGGTGGCACTCCAGATGCTTTCCATATCTTAAATGACACTGGAGGTTCAGTGTTATCAGTTGATACCACCCCAACTACTAACCAAATAAGTAACTTCGATTTCGAATCTGGTACTTCCGGCTGGGTTACCATCGGCGCTACTAACTGTCCGCAATATTGTTTATCCCAAGACAACACCCAGTTTTATACCGGCAGCAAGTCCATGAAAGTTGTAACCGACACTGGAGCCAATGAAGGGGCTCGCTTTGCGGTGACGCTGACAGGTAGCAAAGCCTATTCTTTCTCGGCTTGGATCAAAAGTGATTCTGGCGGCATCAGCGATCTCAAACTAGGCTTTCGCAATCTAGCTAATAATGACGTAACATGTCTGGCCAGTAAAACCGTCTCCGCAGCATTGTGGACATTAATGACCTGCAACTTTAACACCAATGGCGGTGGTACCTCGGTCTTTATTGAAAAGACCGGTACTACCGCCGAGACCTTCTATGTTGATGCCGCTAGACTACTGGATGATAGTGGCAATAATCTGACTGTTGGGGAAAACGGGACGACTACAGGCCAAATCATGTTTACTAATGTGTTGGGTGGCAGTATCACTATCCAGCCAGCCGATACCAAGGGTGTATCCAATAACATTCTGACCTTGCCCAACGAAAGCGGCACGATTTGTACTGATAACCCCAACTCCAACTGTGGCATTGCCAACGACGGGACGTTTTTAAGCAAGATCAAGGTTGATACTGCCAGCGTAGCGGTGGCCGATAGCAGCTTCCTCTACACCTTCAAAAACAATAGCTGCGCCACCAGCTGTACTACCGGTGGAGTCCTAAACATCGATAACAACCTAAATACGGGAGTGGCCTTGAGAATTGTCGACAGTGGCAGTGGCGGCGATTTTGTTAAATTCCAAGGTACTGGCGGTACCGAAAAATTCAGCATAGATACCAATGGCGTAGTTCACATTAATGATAGCAGCCCCACTGATAATGGGACTTACAACACCGGCACTATAGTTTTCGGCCGAACCGTTAATGGCGTCATTGCAGTCGATACCAGCGACGTAGGCGTCAACGCTACCAATCTAACCGTTCGAGCTGCCAACGGTGGCAGTGGTGGCGACGGCGGAGTCTTAAATCTAAATGGTGGCGCTGGCGGGAACGGCAGTAGCGGTGGTGATGTAGTGATTCAGGGTGGTGACCACGGCAGTACCGGCGGATCAGTTGGCGGCAACATCTACTTAAGCCCAGGCAGTAGTTCTAGCGCGGGCGGTGGCAGGGTAATTGTTAAGGAAAACGGTAGCACGTCCACCAGTGATAAGACCGACACTTTTCAGGTTCAAAATCACAATTCAGCCTCGATTTTTACGGTCGATACCGTCAATACCCGAGTTAGTGTGGGTTCCAATACTGATGCCGGCACGCTTCGGATCGCCGATGGCAATGGCTTTTATGGCAACTTGCAGGTTACGACCTTGGGTTCTGGCCAGGTCTATATTTTCCCAGCAACTGGCGGTAATGTTTGTATTTTTAATAGCAGTGGTTGTAATGCCACGACTGCTAGCAAAGGCATAGCCAGTTTTAACAGTACCAACTTTAGTGTCTCCAGTGGCGCTGTAAACACTATTCAAAACATTAACCAGGGCGCCTCGCCGACCTTTGCCTCCCCAACCTTTACCGGTACGCTCAGCGTTCAAGGTGCAACAATCACTGTTGGCACCGCCGGCCCTGCCGGTACGAATGGCTCAATTAAGTTGCAAAATGCCACCAATGCCTTTGGCGTCACCCTAAATGCGCCCAACCAAACCACTGGTTCGGCTACTGTCTCTCTGCCCGATACGATTGGCTCAAATTCAACCTTCTGTTTGGCTGCCCCGATATTCAACTGTGTCGGTACCGGCGGGGGAGTGTCAGGCTCGGGTACCACCGGGACGTTGCCGGTCTTTACCACTAGCAGCGCCATCGGCGATTCAACGCTCAGCCAGAGTGGCGGTAACTTGACTGCTACCGGTAGCATCACGGTCCAGGGCGGCTCAACTACGATTGGTACATCATCCCAGCTTGGTTCACTGGTGCTCTATGATGGCTCTGGTAATACTGCGACCATCCAGCCAGCCGCTCATGCTGCCAACCACGTCTATACAATTCCAGACGCCGCCGGTGACGATGTGTTCTGCTTTGTGACAGCCGCCAACTGTGTGGGTGGTGCCAGTGGTGGCGCACCTAATAATGCGGCCTACATTACCGTTGGCAATAACTCGACGCTGACTAACGAGCGAGCGCTAACGGCCGGTACCAACATTGTCGTAACCGACAATGGCCCCAACTCATCTATTGTGGTCAAAACAGTTGATAATCCTGTCTTTGCTACTAGCGTGACCACTCCGATCCTGACCAACTCCGGCTCAACTTTGCAAATAATTTCCAACAATTTCAACTTGGCTACTACCGGCGTCGTCACTTTGCAGGGAGGCCAAACCGCCGATATCACCACGGCCGCCGCCGCCACTCCTACGGCCATCACAATCAAACCGGGAGACAGCAGTAGTGGTACTGGTGCTGCGTTGACCATCAAGTCTGGAGCCGGCAGTGGATCCAATAGCGGCGGCGTACTAACGCTTCAGGGTGGGTCCGGCGGCTCTACTGGAGGTGGCGGAGCTATCAACATTTTCGGTGGTACAGCTGGCGCCTCAGGTTCGGGAGTTGGAGGAGGGGTTGGCATTGTCGGTGGGCAAGGACGTGATAGTGGTGGGGGTCCAGTTGCAATCACTGGCGGGTCGGTGGCAATCAATGCCACCGGTACCGCTGGTCTCGTCTCAATTACAGGTGGCACCAGCAATGATTCTGCCGGCGGCGGTGGCCTAACTGGGGGTGGCATACTCTTGCAAGGAGGATCAGTTAATAGCTTAGTCGGTGGCATTGGTGGTGGGGTTACGCTAACAGCTTCGGATGGAACTTTGGCCGGTGCAGGTGGTGCTTTGACTTTTGCCAGCGGTTCCAGCGGCGGTACTGGCAATAACCGCGGCGGTAACATTGCTATTACAACCGGCAACGGTTCCGGCTTATCCCGAGCCGGTGACTTTAGTGTGACGACGGGCGTCGGTGGTACCACCGGTGCAGGTGGACAAATTATTTTGCAAGGCGGCACTGGCGGTACCAGCAGCGGGGCGGGTGGGCTGATTAGTATCACTAGCGGTTCGGGTAATGGTAGCGCCACTTCCGGAGCCGGTGGCGCTTTGACAGTGCAGACCGGTACCGGCATTGGGGCTTCGGCTGGCGGACTTTTAACCATCCAAGGCGGTCAAGGGGGAGCGACTGGGGCTGGTGGCGGGTTAACCTTTGCGTCCGGAGCCGGCGGGGCCACCAGCGGGGCCGGAGGAGCAATCTCTATCACATCCGGTGCCGGTACCAACGGCAACAGTGCCGGCGGCGCCATCACTCTTACCACGGGAGCTGGACACGGAAATCAAAATGGCGGCACGGCCACTATTCTGGGTGGTGCTGGTGGGGCCACTAATGCTGGCGGTGGCATTACGCTCCAGGGTGGTGCCGGTGGCGCTACCAGCGGTAACGGCGGGACAATTTCTCTAACAGGGGGTAATGCATCCGGTTCAACGGGAGCTGGTGGGCAGGTCAACCTGAACGGCGGCAATTCTAAAGGTGGTGTCGTTGGCGGTTCAATTGGCATCACCGCAGGAGCCGGTGGAGCCACCGCTGACGGTGGCCAAGTTATCCTTACTGGCGGCGGCGGCGGCACAACCAGTGGCAACGGTGGCGTTGTTAGTCTACAGGGTGGTGCTCCCCAAACCTCAGGTAATGGTGGCGCCGTCAACATTACCGCTGGTACGGCGCTGGCCAGCAATAACGTCGGCGGCGCAATCGCGATTTTGGCCGGTAATAGCGTTGGCAGTG
>DATIHN010000007.1 GCA_035480635.1 Candidatus Saccharimonadales bacterium | reverse complement strand
GGGGGGCGCCGGCCCCGGTGGACCGCCCTTACTCCAATCGCCCGTCCACCGGGGCCCCGGCCCAGACTGAAAAAGTCTGGGCTTTTCTATTTTATAACCATATAATCATTGACAAATCATAATACTTGTGCTAATATGTGTGAATCGCCTGAATAACAGGTGTTTCTTGAAAGTTCAACCTTTGACCAGGAGGTCAGCGATGCCCACCATCACCCAGATTACCGAGACCTCCACGGCGGAGGAAGTCAACCATGCCTGCCTCGAGATTTCACGGGATCCCGACCTTCGGGCGATTGTGAATGACCCCAACTTCCCTCAGAAGCTCCGGTTTGCCATTACAACGGTCAATAAGCACGACGGGCTCAACCCAGGCTTCGAATACATCATCGAACGTCGCCGTGAGGCCCTTCGGTGGTTGGAGGGCGCGGTTGAAAAGCGGCGCGAGCGGAAGCTGCGAGTCATCGGCCCGATCCAGCTCAACCGTGAGCGAGCAGATGGCTATCTGGCCGATCAGGCCTTCGTCATCGCGCTCGAGGTGCTCGGCCGTCGCGACGTGCTCAAGGCCTTGCGCAAGCTGGACCCCAAGTCCGTCGAGCGAGGGTTCGAGTTGCTCGAAGACTGCCGTGAGGTGGCCGACGAGCTGGCCGAATACTTCCGATGGGTGATCAACGCCTGGAAGGAATCGTTGAACCAGAGAGCCTCTCGAGTCTCAGCGTGGAGTGATCTGCGAGATGAGGCTGAGTTGCTCAATCTGATGCAGGATGTGGCGGCCGAGCGCTTTGCTGGGCTGCGCGGGGTGATGCCGACCTTGCCGTCGGACGTACTACCACAGGCCCGGGAATTCATCGAGAAGTTCTGGGATGTGCTGTTTTTCCGCGACGAGCTGCTGGAGTGGTCGCTCGAGGCTCAGGACTACAAGGTCCTGTGGCCCCAGACGGTCGAACTACTACAGCATTTGGAGGGGATGTTGCCCGATTTCGAGGGTGACCTCCGCCAGCGCTGCCGCGGGCTGATCCGCCGACTGTCACAGAACTGGTTCAAGAGGGTCGAGCTGGAGGAGTTGGTCCAAAAGGCCAACGAATTCGTGCGCGATCCGATTGGCAGTCTGAGACTGAAGCCCGAGGCCACGCCGCCTCGCCGACGCCCCGAGCACAGCCGCGGTCCCCAAGAGGGAGCCAAAGCGCGGGGCGTGAAGGGCAAGGGCAAGAAGAACAACAAGAGCAAGTAGCTCTCGCTACCGCCGCCCGGGGGTTCCGTCACGACTGACGGGCCCCCGGGCTGGACCCAACCGACTCAAATGAGTCGGTTTTTTCGTTGCAAACATTTTTCTCTTAACCCATTTTTTATCTAACTTCTATATTCTTCTTCTCCTTTTGACAGCAAAAGGAGCAAAACTGCCCAAGCTGAGCTCGCAACCAAGCAGCATCAGAGCTGGGTTAATTAGCCTGACCGCAAGAACTCGTCGCTCGCCCCATGTCGGGCTCCTCAAACAGCTTGCGGTCTTGCGATGTATCGTCGCAACCGGCTATTAACCCAGCTCTGCCTTGCTGTTGCTCGAAGCTTGGGAGAAGTTTAACCATACAGCAGATTGCGAAGTAATAGGTGGTCGGAGTATACCCATGAGCAATCTGCTCAAGATGATCGAAAAGTAAAAACCACCCCCACCAATTTTTTTGTATCGACAGCCGTAGAAAGTATTACAGGGGTAAAAAGGAAGAGCTTACACAAAAAATTGGTGGGGTGAGAAACAAGAATTATATTAAGTATTTGATACGGTAGAACAGTTATAATCAGACTATGCTTGATGATCAGTCATTTTTAAGTCGCTATGATAACGGCAACGCTTTGGGCGTGGTTGGGGGTCAGCCCGGGCAACTATCGCAACAATTTTCTATCCCCGATATAGATCTGGATGCTGTGACGAGTGTGGTGCTAGCTGGCATGGGCGGCTCGGCCTTGGCTGGGCAGTTTTTGCAGCATTATTTGAGCGATCAACTTAAGCTACCAATGATCATCGATCGGGGCTACGAATTACCGCAGTTTGTCGGGGCAGATACTCTCGTGATCGTATCGAGCTATTCCGGCAACACCGAGGAGGAGCTAGCTGAGCTGGAGCAGGCTCGGGGAGCCGGGGCCAAAATCGTCATTATGACATCGGGCGGAGAGTTAAAACGCCGAGCGCTAGCGACCAAGCTGCCGCTGATTATTATTCCCAGTGGGCTGCAACCCAGGTTAGCGGTGCTCTACGAAATTAAGGCCTTGGCCAGCCTGTTCGACCAGACCGGTCTGAGCCAAAATGTGGCGACCGAATTAGAGGAGACCGGGCGCTGGTTGCTGTCTCATAGCAGTAATTGGGTGGCCGATGTGCAGACGCCAAAGAATATAGCCAAACAAATCGCCCAAGACCTACTGGGCTGCGGGGTGGTCGTCTACGGTGGGCCAACGCTTAGCATGCAGGCCTACAAATGGAAGATTGATATTAATGAAAACGCCAAACAAGCGGCCTTTTATAACGAGTTGCCGGAGTTCAATCATAACGAGTTTTTGGGCTGGAAGAACCCGCGCGATAAGTTGCTCAAAGTCGTCGAATTGCAATCATCACTCGATCTGCCGCAGATTGCCAAACGCTGGGAAGTTAGCAATCGTTTGCTGAGCGGCCAAATGCCTAAACCGATTATTGTTGAAGCGATCGGCAAAACTAAACTGCAGCAGATGCTGTGGACCCAGCTCCTGGGCGATTACGTCAGCCTGTATTTAGCCTTTTTGAACGGCATTGATCCGACGCCGGTCGATATGATTGAAAAGCTCAAACGAGAGTTGAAGAAGTCGTGAATGCTGAATCCAAGCTAATAGTAATGCGAGGTCACTCCGGCTCAGGAAAAAGTTCAGTAGCCAAAGCCATCCAAGAGCAGGCCGAAAAGCCTTTGGTGATTTTGAGTCACGACTTATTCAGAATTGCACCATTCAAGTCTCTTAAGGACAGATCGCTTGCAAATGAGCTCTCTGCCGAGATGGTAGTCGATTGCGCATCAATGCTACTCGAGCGTGGTTTCGATGTAATCATCGAAGGCATTTTTTACTTTCCCAAATACAAATCTTACTTCGACAAGTTGTTCGCAAAACATCCAAGCAATAACTCTGTATTTATGTTTGATATTGATTTCGACGAAACACTAAAGCGTCATCAGACCAGATCTAAGGTTACCGATTTCGGAGTGGAGGAAATGAAGGAGTGGCACCAAGAACTCCAGCCGAGCGGGTATGACTTCGAAAAAACTATTACAAATGACTCTACATTGGAGGAGACAGTTCAGTTTATATGCAAAATTGCTGGCATCAAAGTATAATATTGAGCTAATCCGGAGAGGTGGCCGAGTGGCCGAAGGCGCACGCTTGGAAAGCGTGTATACGAGCGATCGTATCGTGGGTTCGAATCCCACTCTCTCCGCCATTGGCCGTCGCTCAACCTCGAGTTGAGCTAGGGCCAATGGTAGACCAGCGAGGCATGAGAACCCGTTAGTGCGAAGCACTGGTTCGATTTAAGAGAGCAGCGCGCAGAAGCTAGCTTCGAGCACTGCGACCGCAAGTCGCCTAAGCGACATCCCACTCTCTCCGCCAAAAAACTGTTGAAAAATTCTGACAACAATGCTATGATGCAGGAATGCAAATTACTGAGCTAGCAGCGAAAGTTCAAACGTTGGGGCTCTCCGACAAGGAGGCCAAGGTTTACGTAGCTGCGTTGTTTTTGGGCCCGGCCTCGGTTCAAAAAATCGCTCAACAAGCCGATGTTAACCGGGCCACGGCCTATGTCATTCTCGATCAACTAGCCGAACTGGGTTTAGTGGCCCAATCGACCGAGGGCAAAAAGACCGTCTTTGTGGCCGAAGGCCCCGATATGCTGGAGCGCTTGTTTGAGCGCCAGATGGAGCAAGTCGAGGAGCGCCGCAAGGAGTTGCAAGCGTTATTACCAGAGCTTGAGCAGACCAATCGGACTCAAAGCAGCAGCGCTCCGATCGTTCGCTTTTATAAAGGCAAAGAAGGCGTGGAGGCTGTTGGGCGCGAATTTAGTCGCAAAAGCACACCCGGGAGTGTCAGTTATGGGTTGGTCAATTATGACGAAGTCGATAAAATTTCACCATCAATCCTTAAGACAACGCCGAAACAGCGTTTAAAAAAGAAGATTTCGAGTAAAATTATTTACTCATATCGCAAAACAGTACCCAGCGACCCAAAGCTGTTGCGACAGACTATTAAGATCGATGAACCTGTTAAAGCCGATATTTCGTTGCGCAACGACCAAGCTGCCTTTTCGACCTATGCTGGCAAAGATACCATCAGCGTTCTAATCGAAAGCCGAGAGATTGTCGGGGCACTCAAACAACTGTTTGAATTAGCCTGGGATAAGAATCAAGACTAATAGTGTTATAAATCGTTGACAGAATCACCATAATCTGCTACATTTAGGAAGCTGAATTTGCACTGGCAACGCAAGCTAGTGTGACAGTGGACCGCGACAAGAAATAGGGGGGTTCACGTGATACACATGCGAATGCCTCCTTTCACGAGGAGGATGTATGTACAACGGCTAGCCCAAGCGGGCATTCCGTATTGGGCCGAAGCCCAGTCGATCAGTGGCAAGCGACCGGGAGAGACAACCCGGAACTAGCCCTGAACGGCGCAAGTCTACCTTCAGATCTAGGATTCGTTCAACGCTTCCTCTGAGGGCGCAGGGGCCGTGGGTCCCATCCGGTCGGCCAGAGCGTCGACTAGCTGTGGCACCCGTAGGGTCGATCTCGGCAGCGCCGAGCCTCCCCGGCCCTACGGGTCCACACCGCCCGCCAATTAGGCGGGCTCTTTCTTTGTCAAAAATAACACAATAAGTCAGCACTTTATTACACTAATTACGCATTCATAACAGGTTAAAAACTAAATAATGTTGATATCTTGTATAAAACTATTGACAAAAAATGATTTATGGAATATATTTTTTACTAGGTTAAGGCTAACGAGGGTGTAGCCAAACCAGCAGCCAGAAATCCAAACGGTCCGAAGTCCAGCGCTTCCTATCTAAAATATGTGAGGGCGGATTGTGACGAGGCACCAATGGATGACTGGCAACCGTAGCAACCAAGGCACAGAATCGTATGCGAACAAAGCAAATTAGCTCGCCGATACCGTCGCCAATGCTAAGTACCACTAATCATTAACCAGAAGGGTGCGCTAAATGAAGGATAGAGGGTCGTAAACGTAATTGAAGGAAGAAAACATTGGGTCAAATCTAAACAACAAGGTGACACCGAAAAGGGATCCGAGCCCCTTTTTGGTTTGAACAATTTATAACAGGCTACTTACCAAAAAAGTTAACTAAACTCTGACCCAAGTGGGCTTTGCCTGCATCATTAGGGTGGCAGCCGTCGCTCTGGGTCTGGTTATTATCGGCCGTAGCGCCAGCCGAAACGTTGGTAGGGTAGATGGATAGGAGCGATCCCACTACTGGGCCGCGATTCACTCGGCCTTCGCTGACTAGACGATCGACCAGCGACTGCATTCGGCTGGGTCCGTCTGCGCCCGTGACACCACAAATGTGCGGTGCCACATATGTATTAAGAGCCGAAGCGTATATGATTACCCCAGGGATTTTTTGCTTCAGGGTCGCAATAATACGGAGAGCTGCGGTGTAGTTGGCACTATCAGTTTCACCCTTGCTAACAGTGTAGGTGCAAAGTGACCACCAAATCACCTTAGTCCCCGGATGGTCTGCATTTAGACTATCGAACCCCGACCAATATTTGGTGTCTTGCGTCCATCGAAAAACCGTGCCGCCGCCGTAGGCGGTGGCGGGTGGCACCCACATTTTGGTACCCCCGTCGTTATGATAGCCCAGGACGGTATCACGGCTGTTGGAGCAGCCGACGAAGCCGATGGGGCCGGAGGTTGAAACGGGACCAGAGCCGCCCGAGCCTGAGGAGCCAGAGGATCCGGATCCGGAGGTAGTGCCGCTGGAATTTGATGCCGCGTTGTTTGATGTGGCAGCGGGGTTATTTTGGGTTGAGCCGTTAGTCTGATTAGAGTTCTGAGTACTAGCCGGGTTAACGGTGCCGCTCGATTGATGGCGGTGCGTCAATTTATAAGCGGCCAAGGCGCCGCCTGCTAGAACGATGACACTAGCCCCGATAATGATTGGGATGATGAACTTGCGCGGATCATCGGTTTTAAGCAAGCGGTTGAGTCCGCCGGCCGCAGGCTGCGTTGGCAACTCCTCGGTTGGTTGGGTTGACTTGGGCGTAAACGGGTTCCAGTTCAATTGATTCTCGTTTCTACAGGCCATCATATCGCCTTGGTTTAGCAGTTACAACCAGACCAGCCAAACTTGCCGGCGGTGGCTCCTCCGATTACCATAAGAGTAATGCCTCAGAAAAAAGTCAAAGACGTCTTTACTCAAGCCGCCGAAGCTCCAGCCGAGGCGCTCGAGAAAACTATCGAAACCGGCGAAAAAATGGTAGCCTCAGTGGCCAAAGCCAAACCAATTCGCATGGGCCGAGGTTATTGGCATACCCTGGGGCCAGGGCTGACCACCGGCGCGGCTGATGATGATCCAGCTGGCGTGGTCGTTTATTCCCAAGCCGGTGCCCAATATGGCTACGGTTTACTTTGGCTAGCCGCTATCACCTACCCCCTAATGGCGGTGGTCCAAGAAATGTG
>DATIHN010000006.1 GCA_035480635.1 Candidatus Saccharimonadales bacterium | reverse complement strand
GTGGCTCACTGGTATACACCGGGCGGGCGCAACATTTCCCAAGAGGGCATTAAACCCGATGTGGTGATACTAAAAACCACAGCCGATAGTGATGCCGGACGCGATCCCCAACTGGATGCAGCCATCAAGGCCCTCCAAGGTTAAAATATTGACTAAACAGAAATTTATGCTATCTTATAACTATTCTTTGAAATTCCTCCAATTCGAAAGCGAGCCCCTGTGTCCCTTAGCAAGAAGATCGCAGATGATCGGGATGCTCAGCTCATGGCTGAGACCGAAGCCCAGGTCCAAGAAGAGCGTGCTGCAAGTGCGCGAAAAGTGCGTCGAATCGAGATTGTCAACCAGACTCTGGCGGACATCGCTCGCTCGTTAAATGAGGTTTGCGAACCTCTTTCGGCTGACATAGGCCTGCCGAAGTACTTCACACTTGGCGATTTCTTGATCGTTGTCCACCTGTTTGAAAAGATCGACGACGATCTGACTACAGACGAACCCAGGCTGGTCATTATCCAACATTGTGTTTCCCTCGTAGCAATCGACAGGCGGCTGGGTTCTATAGAGACCGTTCGGGTTGGAATGCTGGCATGGCTTCGCTATGAGAGCATCTACAAAACAGTTACCAACGCTCGGACTTACATGGACTTCGATCTCGAGCGAGTGCTGGCCAAGCTCAGCGAAGGTCAGCATATCAATTGGAGTCCATCGTCCGGAGACGGATTAATCATGCCTGGAGAGGGTGACCTTCCAGATGACTACCTCGGATAGGGGGTTGAAAGACCGTATTATGCCCTTAGGTATGCATCGCTAACTATGCGATGTGTCCTAGGGGCGTTATATTTTTCTTTAAGGTTCAGTAAACATAAGATGCCAGGTTTGTATCTTAACTCTTAATTAAGTGAATCGACTTGCTCGATTGCCCCGGCCTAGGGTAAGATAAGCCAGACAAGCTAGTTAGCCGCGGAGGAATGATGAAACCTAAGATTTTACTAGTCGAAGACGATGAGGGTTTGGCCCAAGTTTATAAAACCCGCTTGGAAGCCGAAAATTTTGAAGTGGCCCACTGCGCCAATGGCGAAGACGCGCTCTCTCAGGCCATGGCCTTTAAACCGGATTTGATATTGTTAGATGTCATGATGCCCAAAATCAGCGGCTTTGATGTGCTAGACATTTTGCGTAACACGCCGGAGACGGCCAAAATCAAAATTATTATTCTGACCGCTCTGTCTCAACCAGCTGATCAGCAAAAAGCTAAGCAGTTGGGCGTCGATGACTATTTGGTCAAATCCCAAGCCGTCATATCCGATGTAGTTGACCGCATCAAATTCCGCCTAGGCCTAAGCGGCCCGACGCCGCCAGCGCCTCCAGCTCCACCGGCCGCTTAATTATTCGACGCTAACAATGGTGGCGGGCTGGCGAGTGCCAGTAAAGTGGGCTTTATTTTTGTGAGCAAAAGTCACTAGACCGGCTTTGGTAGCATAAATGGTTTGGTCGCGACCAACGGCCGTACCCGTGCCGGCCTTGATGCGAGTACCGCGCTGGCGGACCAAAATGGCACCAGCTTCTACGCTCTGGCCGCCGTAGCGTTTGACGCCTAGGCGCTGGCCAGCGCTATCGCGCCCTAATTTAGTTGATCCACCGGCTTTAGTCTTTGACATGGCTCTTTGTAATTACTAGTATTTTTCGGCCCACGTGCTGCCCTGGTCTGAGATAGACTAATTGGTCGGCACTAGCGTGGCGAAACTTCGTCAAAGTATAGCCTAATCTGGGAATTTCGTCAACGACTCTAGGCAAGCGTTGGCCAGAGCTAGTCTGCCAGGCGGGTAAACAGAGGACGATTCGGATGTTAGTAGGGATTTGAGCGTGGATTCGTTGTAGAAATTGGCGAGTAGTGGTTGAGACTTCGGTATCCGCCAGCCGGAGTTGGTCCTCGGTTGGGCTGTGATCAAACATCGGTCCAAGATAGTTTTCGCTCACAATAACTGAATCTGGTTTGATTGTTATTGTTCTGGCATCGCCGGTTGAGGCTTCCCAAGCCGGCAAGTCCTTGAACTGCTGGCTTAGCCAGTTCTGATTAGCCTTGGCAGCGGCAACCATTTCAGGATTGATATCACTACCAATGGCCTTAAACCCCATTAACCGGGCCTCCTGCAATATCACGCCAGTGCCACAGAAAGGATCGAGAATGGTCCCGGTTTTTAGGCCGCTCAAATTAATCATAATTTGGGCCAGTTTAGGTGGCAGCATGCCGACCTTGGGGTTGCGGCCAGGCCGGCCATAATCGCGGGCGCTGTAGGCATCGATATCCTGATATTGCACAGTTTGAGCTAGGACAACTTTTTGCCCAGCCCGAACAATAATGAGTTCGATGCCATTTATACCAATAGAATTGAACTTCAGCTGGGCGGCGCTCAAATCGCTCTGCCTGGGCTTGGGCAAGAGTAAGCGAATCGAGCGGTCTGAGGTTTTGAGGTGTCGTTTGAGCTCCATCCCGAATTTGGTCGGTTGGGTTCTGATCTGGCCATAGAAGCTCAAGCCAATGGTGACTTTGCCGCTGGCTGGTAGTTTTAGGTTGGTTGCAAGAAAGGCCACCAAATCGGAGTTAGAGCTTTTAGTTTCATAAATCACTTCCGCTAGTTTGATGGTGCCGCCCAGCCGGTTGATATTGGGTAGTTTAGCCAGCAGAGCCTGCCCACCGAACGGTTCAACCGATTCTGCGCCCAAGGCCGATTCAAGCTCAGCTAGACTAATGGCGGGTTGTCGACCTAAGATTGCCAGATAACGCATGCTATTTGACTCTTCTAGCAGCCAAAATGTGCATTAGTACGGCCAGATACATAATATCAAGTAAGATAACAAAACCGATTAGAGCAACCACAAAGAAGTTTAGCCCGAACAAGGCCCCCCAACCACGGCTGGCCTCAACCAGGCTACTGGCAGATGCAAAGGTTAGGACGCTGATTAAAGTCAGGACTAGCCCAAAGACTGCCATTGCAATATTATTTACAACCTTCATTGGTTAATCATATCAAATCCGCTTTTGGTATAATCTGTGCATGACCTTTCGACGCATCCTGCAGTGGGTTGGATTACTTGCCTTAGCCAGCTTAATATTTTTGAGTCGAGCCAAGATCGGCCAGGTGCCGCATCTATTACGCGGGGCTAATTGGTATATTTTGTTACTGCTTATACCGATGCAAGTACTGAGCTATTGGTTTAATGCTAAATACTATCAAAGCTTTTTTGCGATCTTTGGTTATTATTTGGCTACTCGACCGTTACTAGAGCGAGCCATGGCCTTAAACTTTGTGAACCAGGCCTTTCCCTCCGGTGGGATTGTAGGGGCATCGTATCTATCTAATAGCCTTAGCGATCAAGTCCCACCTGGGAAAACAACGCTATCACAATTGCTCAGCTACGGCTTTACCGTCGGATCATTTCTGGTGGTGCTAGCCTTAGGCTTCCTCCTGCTCTTTTTGACCGGCCAGCTCGATCAAGGTTCAGTTCGCTTCATGATGCTGCTGGTCCTGGGAATTCTGATTTTTAGTCTGGTCATTATCGTTATAATTGCTGATCGCAAAAAAGTTGAGCGGGTGGGCCGGGCCATCGTTGGCTTCATTAATCGGACCGCTAGAGCCGTCTTTCGCCACCGTGGCAGCGTCATCAGTGAAGCTCAAAGCGAACATTTCTTCGATGAGTTTTATCATGGTTATGAAGTGTTGGGAGAACAGCGCGGTCATTGGCGCCTGCCGTTTTTGTATAGCTTGGGTGCAAACGTGGCCGAAGTAGCCACCGTTTATGTGGTTTTTTTGGCCTTCGGCCAGGCCCTAAACCCGGGCGTCATGGTAACAGCCTACACGCTAGCCAACATCGTTAGCCTAATTTCGCCAATTACTGGTGGGGCCGGGGTTTATGAAGCCACCATGATTGGGTCATTAGTGGCCCTGGGGGTGCCCTTTGATGTTAGTTTTGCAGGAGTTTTGGTCTATCGGGTCCTAAATGCCATCATTTTCCTGCCGGTTGGGTATTACTATTATCGGAAGACTCTATAGATGGAAGTAAGTATCTCAGTCAGCGCCTTTATTGCTATCCTAAATGAGACCCTTGGGTTTGCATATCCTGCGGTGACGATCGAGGGCGAAGTCTCTGGTTACAAGGTCAATCAGGGCAAATGGGCCTTCTTTGATCTAAAGGACGAGACGGCGACTTTGCCCTGTTTTACCCCGGTTTTTAGCCTTAAAGTGCCAATTGAAGATGGTATGAGTATTAGGGTGACAGGCAGCCCGAAGCTGCTAAATTGGGGTAAATTTAGCTTCACAGTCAAAGAGGTTGAGCTGGCCGGTGAAGGCGAGCTCAAGCGCGCTCTCGAATTACTCAAAGCCAAGTTAGAGGCTGAAGGGCTGTTTGAACCAGCTCGCAAACGGCCCTTGCCAAACTTTCCCAAGCGAATTGGGCTAGTGACCTCAGCTGGGTCAGCAGCCTACGCTGATTTTATTAAAGTGCTGGGGGCCCGTTGGGGTGGGTTAGACATAGTCTTAGCCGATGTTACGGTGCAGGGCAAGTCGGCTCCAGATAGTGTGGTGGCGGCTTTGACCCACTTAAACCAACTCTCAGACCCGCTCGATGTGATTGTGGTCATTCGCGGGGGCGGCAGCTTGGAGGATCTAGCGGCCTTTAGTACTGAGCCGGTGGTACGGGCCGTCGCTGCTAGCCGCACGCCAACCATTGTGGGTGTGGGGCACGAAGTCGACGTGGGCCTTGCTGATCTAGCGGCTGATCTGCGGGCCGCCACACCGACCGACGCGGCTAGGCTAGTTGTGCCCGATCGGCGGGAGATTTTAGCGAAAATTAATCATTTGAATCAAGCCAACCGCCTGCATTTTAATCAACATCTCGAAGCCATGATTCAGCTCTTAGACCGATCGCAATTACGCTTGGAGCGTTTTATCGATCGGCCACGGCAGTTACTAACTGGTTTAGTTAATCAGCTGGGCCGCGGCTTGCAAACGGCTCAAAATCATATGCGAGAGCAGCGGCAAAATGTCGATGCACTGAGTCGCTTATTAACTGGCTATAACCCGACGGCCACGCTGGCTCGCGGCTATGCAATAGTTCGTCATGGTCAGCGCATCATCAAAGGACCAGCTGGTCTGAAGGCTGGAGATCCGCTCATGATACAATTGGCCAAAGGTAGCTTGGGGGCAAAAGTTGACTAAACCATCCGACAACTTTGATTTTGGGGCAGGACTCACGGAACTCGAGGCCATTACGACTTGGTTTGAGAGTGAGCAAGTGGATTTAGATGAAGGCCTCAAGAAATTTGAACGGGGCATGGAGCTAGCCGAAAAACTGCGGACTCATTTGGATCAGGTCGAAAATCGGGTCGAAAAAATCAAGGCCAAGTATGATGCACCGCAACCTGACGAAGAACCAACTAACTCCGCCGACTCCAAACTATTTTAGATGCTAGTTTTGGCTGGCCTTTTGGTGGTTGCGATCATGTTTGCGATTGGGGGCATTATGGGCGCACCGTATTTGCCAACCCTTAAGCCGACGGCCCGGGCAGCCCTGGATTTAGCCCAACTCCAGCCAGGCGATAGTTTACTGGACCTGGGGGCGGGCAGTGGCGAACTGTTACTAGCCGCCGCCAAGCGGGGCATAAATGCGACTGGCATTGAAATAAATCCCTTGCTTTGGTTGGTAGCTTGGCTGAGGCTTAGGCCTTACCGGGGTCGGGCTCGCATCAAGTGGGGGAACTACTGGCACGGAGCCTGGCCGAAGGTTGATTGCATTTACATATTTCTAATCGGGCACCAGATGGAGCGTTTCGCTCGAACTCTAGATGAGGCCGAACGACCACTAAAAGTCTTATCGTATACCTTTGAAATTCCAGGACTCAAAGCGGCCAAGGTGGCCCGCGGTATCTACTATTATGAATTGAATTAAGCGCTGGCGCTTACGCTTGAGACGGCCCTAACCTGCATGCTAAGGTGGGCTTAGTAAAGGTTTAGCTGCATGCCAAAGAGTGCAAAAACTGGCCGCACCTCAGCACCGCCTGCCCTTAAGCTTGAGCAGGTTATCAAAGAGTATGTCAGCGAAAGTTTCATGGTTATCGACGATCATGGCAAGATCGTTGACTTCAACCAACTGTGGCAAGACCTGTTTGAATTTGATGGCCGCGAACGAGGACAGGCGGCTAATACCGTCATGGTAACAGCTGGCGGTTTGGTCTTTGATCGCGAGCCCAGAGAGACTTTTATTAAACTGCACCAAGGTGCCAGCCCTTTGCTCTATGCCGATACCGCTGACGGCCAGCACCACATTCAGATTTCGCTCAACCCAATTATTAGGGGTGGTGCCTACCTCGGCATCTTCTGTGTGGCCCGCGACATCACGCCATTAATCGAAAAAACTGTTGAGGCCAATGCCATGGCTACTAAGGCCCAGCGCCACCTGCGGGAATTGACGGAACTCTCAGACCTGAGTCCGGTGGTTGGGCTCTCGATGGACCAGTCGTACCCGCTGTATTTAAGCAAGATCCGGGTCCTGCTCGATTCACCCATGGTTAGTATTTATAGCTACCAGCCCGATCAGCAGCTGCTGGCTCGGATTGCTACACTTGATCAAAGCATGGGGCATCCGGCCAGCTTGCGTCTGAGCGATATTCATCCGATCGCTCAAGCCTTCGTCAAAAGCGAAGTCGTGCTAGCCAAGGAGCCGCCCCAGATCGTGGTGCCGGTTCAATATCATTCGAAGGTTCTAGGAGTAATTATCGTTAGTGGTCGCTCAAACCCCTATGGCTCGCATGATTCACGCCTGCTTAAATTGGTGGCCAGCCGCTTGGCCGTGCTAACCGAAAACGCCAACTTATATAACGACGTTAACTCGCGGCGTGAACGTTGGGAAGCCGTCTTTACCTTTACTGATGAGGGTATTGTGATTTTTGATGCGGCCTCTCGGATCGTTGGATTTAACCCAGCGGCTTCAGAACTAACCGGTTTTAGCGTCAATGAATCGGTTGGCCAGTCTTTTGATCGTATTATTCGAGCCGTTTCGGTTGACGGCGGGCAGTCTAGCTATGTGACTATTCCAATGTCCCAAGTCTTAAGCGATGGCAAAACTATCACTAAAAGTGAGCATCTGATCAAAACTAAGGTCGGGGAGAACGTCTGGACCGAAATTAGTTTTTCGCCGGTTTTTGATGCGGCTGGCCGGGTGACCGGTGGAGTCGCCATTATTCGGAATGCCCAAAGAGACCGCGAGATCGAAGAAATCAAGAGCGATTTTATTTCGATTGTGTCGCATGAACTGCGCACGCCGCTGTCGGCCATCAAGGGGTTCCTAAGTATGTTGCTGAAAAAAGACTTTGGTGATCTGAACGACAAACAGTTTCACTTTTTGAACCGGGTCTATCAAAGTAACCAGCGGATGATTAACTTGGTTGAAGACCTCTTGGATGCCAGCTACATCGAAAGTGGCAAAATTATTTTAAGCCCCAGGCCAATTTCGATCGAAGCTATTATTAGCGAAGTTGTGACCGAACTCGCCAGTAAAGGCTTTGAGCGCCAGATTATGCTTAGAGTTACCAGGCGTAATCGCTTGCCCCTAGTGCTGGCCGATGAAAATCGCTTGCGCCAAATCCTGGTCAATCTAGTTGATAATGCGATCAAATATTCCATGCCCAAAAGTGAGGTCATTATTGATTTCAAGGTCCAGGGTGATGAGCTGATCACCAGCGTGGCCGATAGTGGGGTAGGGGTCTCAGCCGCCCAAGTTGATCGCTTATTCCAGAAATTTGGCCGGGTTTACAATCCGTTGAGCGTCAAGGCTGGCGGCACCGGTTTGGGCTTATTTATTGTTAAAAACTTAGTGGAATCGCATGGCGGCCGGATTTGGGTAACCAGCCGTGAGGGTAAGGGATCGAAGTTTAGTTTTTCATTGCCAATCGCAAAACAGCTGCCGCTGCTGAAGTCATAGGGTATAATGGGGGATATATGGCAAAGATAATGTTAGTCGAAGACGACGCCATTTTGGTGGAGATGTATCAGGCCAAGTTCGAGCTGGAGGGCCACGAGATTATGGTCGCAACCAACGGGGAGGAATGCTTGAAACTGTTGGAAAATTATCTGCCCCACCTAATCCTACTCGATATTTTGATGCCCAAACTAAACGGCTTCCATGTCTTAAAGGAAATTAAAAAACGCTCCAACTTGCGCAACATTCCGGTCATTTTGTTAACCAATCTGGGTGAAGCCGAAGTTGATATGAACCAAGAGTTGGCCGGGGCCCTGGGCGTTAATGATTATTTGATCAAATCTCACCACACCCCAGACGAGGTGGTGGAAAAGGTCATGCGCACGCTGGCCAGCTAATGTGGCGACGTATAAAACCAGCGGTATAGTCCTGGGGCGGCACAACTTAGGCGAGGCCGATCGCATCATCGTGTTCTTCACCCCAGATCGGGGCAAATTGCGGGCGGTGGCTCGTGGTGTGCGCAAGCCTTTGAGTCGCCAAGCCGGCCACGTCGAGCTGTTTTGCCAGTCTAACTTGATGCTGGCGGTGGGTAAAAATCTGGATATTGTGACTTCGGCCAGATTAGAGCACTACCCCCAGCAGCTAACCAGTGATTATGATCGCTTGCAACTAGCTTTTTTAATGACTCGAATTGTGGAGCGCTTGACCAGCGACCACAATGCCCAACCTGGCCTCTATCAGTTGCTGGCCGATAGCTTGAATTACTTAGACCAAGCGGGAGCTAGCCAGCGCCTGGAACTGTTTTTTAAATTACAGTTTTTAGTTCAAATGGGCTATCGGCCGCAGCTCGACATTTGCAGCCTCTGCGGTGGCGCACTTGAGCAGGCCTACCTGAGCCCCGAGCATGGTGGGGCGGTTGATAGCAGTTGCGCTGGGCCGGAGGATTTTAGGGTTAATGCCAACCAATTGGGATTGTGGCGCCGGATTTGCGATTCTGACCTTAATGCGCTCATTAGTAGTGATGAAATTTTGGCAGTTGAAACCTTGGGTGTTTGTGATACATTCTACGCATACATTTTTGGCCGCAGTTTCCCGGCGGCCTAAGGAGCAAGCGTGAATCCAAAATCAGAACTGGCCTGGCGGCTGAGCGATTATGAGCGGGCTGGCGAGGAACCACCCGAGAGAATTCTAGCCAACCCCAAAGCTTGCGAGGGGGAATTAATGACGCTCGCGGAAGTCGATGATTTTATTCGCGACTGTGTGGCCACCATGCTAATTATGTTGGATCGCGGCTCAGAGCGCTTCGAAGAAATCCGGACGACTTTTTTGGCTGACCTCGATTGTTTGCTTGAGTTGGGCAAAATTGATGCAGATGAGTATAATGAGATTACATCTAGCGAAGAATTCAACTTATGACCAAACTATCTTTAGAGCAACTCGTTTCCTTGGCCAAGCGCCGAGGTTTTGTGTTTCAGGGTTCTGAGCTCTATGGCGGGCTGGCTGGCACCTATGACTACGGGCCGCTAGGTGTTCTGCTCAAAAACAACTTGCGTGAGTTGTGGTGGCGCCATTTTGTAACCGAGCGCAGCGACGTTTACGGCCTGGATACGGCGATTTTGATGAACGCCAAGGTTTGGGAAGCCAGCGGCCACACCGGTGCCGGGTTTGTAGATGCGTTGGTGGAGGATTTAAAAACTCACAAACGTTATCGCGCCGATCATTTGCTGGAAGAAAGCGGCGTTGATAACGTAAGCGAACTAGACTTTGATCAACTCCAAGCAAAAATCAAAGAGCTGAAACTTAAGAGCCCAGACGGTAATGAACTTAGTCCCTTGCGACAATTCAACTTAATGTTTGCCACTAACATTGGCCCAGTGGAAGATACAGCTAGTAAAGCTTACTTGCGGCCCGAGACGGCCCAGGGTATGTTCGTTAATTTCAAAAACGTGCTTGATAGCATGCACCCTCGACTACCGTTCGGTCTGGCCCAGTCTGGCAAGACCTTTCGTAACGAAATAACTCCGCGCGACTTTTTGTTTCGGGTGCGTGAATTTGAGATTATGGAGCTGGAATATTTTATCAAAGCCGAGACTTGGGAAGAGCAGTTTAAAGCTTGGCAAAAGGCTAGTTATGATTGGTTTGAGCGGATCGGTTTAGCTAAATCCGACATCCGTGAGCTAGAAGTACCGGAGGCTGATCGGGCCCATTATTCAAAACGGACCGTTGATTTTGAATACAAATTCGAAGGCATTGGTCAAAAAGAGATTGCGGCTCTGGCCTACCGAACAGATTTCGATCTGAAGAATCACACCGAACACAGTGGGGTTGATCTGAGCTATACCGATCCCACTACGAACGATAAATTCATCCCGCACGTTTTGGAACCAACCTTTGGCCTAGATCGCCACATCTTAGCCGTAATGAGCGCCGGTTACGAAGAAGAAGAGGTTGGGGGAGAGAAGAGGGTGGTGCTTAAACTTAAACCCGAGCTTGCCCCCATCAAAGTAGCAGTACTGCCGCTTTCGAAAAACGAAAAACTAACACCATTGGCCCATGAGGTCTTTGACGCTATCCGCGGCGAGTTGAGCGTGGAGTACGACGAGACCCAATCAATCGGCCGCCGCTACCGTCGCCAAGATGAAATCGGTACACCTTTGTGTGTCACAGTCGACTTTGATTCGCTTGAAGATAAGGCCGTGACTATCCGCCACCGCGACACCATGAAGCAGGAGCGAGTCAAAATTAAAGACCTGCGCAAGGCAATCGAGAAGCAGCTCATGGATTTCTAATGTCTAACCAGAAACCGGTTGTCGCCATCGACATCGATGACGTACTATCGCCGCATTATGATTTACTGCAGGCCCATATCAATAAGTCGTTTGACGTCGATCTCTCCATTATGGAAATACGTAATCTGGAAACCCTGATGGCTCAGACTGGCACTGATTTGGATGGCATTGTTAGGAGCATTGATAACTTTATTATTAGTGATGCATTCTATAACGATCCGATGCCTGGCGCTTTGGAGGCAATTGAACTCTTAAAGCATCAATATCATCTAGTTATTGCAACGGCCCGGCCGACCCTAATCAAAGACCGGACCGAGGCCTGGGTGCACTATCACTTTCCTAAAGCATTTAATAACGTGGATTTTGTGGGCGGCGTCAGTTGGGGAACTCCAACGGCCGATAAAGCGCCAGTGCTTGCCAAAATGGGTACAAAGATCTTGATCGACGACTCATTGCGCCATTGCTTGGGGGCGGCCGAAATTGGCATCGAAGCCTTATTGTTTGGTGACTACTCCTGGAACCAGTCGGACCTACTCCCAGCCAATGTCACTCGGGTTTGCGACTGGCCAGAGGTAATTGATCGGCTTTTATAAATAGTTTCCAACTAATTTATAGCTAAACTAATCTCTCCAACAGATAAGGTGGGTGAGGGGATTATTTTTATACATAAAAAAGACTTGACGGTGGGTAGTAGTGGGTAGTAATATGGTTGCAGTGGTTCATCCAAGGAGGGTGCACCAGGAGGGTTGAGAACAAGACGATGCAATACTTCAAACGCAAACTCGATGACAAAAACCGTCTGACCGTCCCGGCCGAAATCCGGGCCGAGTTTGAAGGCGGCGTCGTTATAACCCCTGGATTTGAGAAATACCTCCACCTGTACCCCAAAAGTGTTTGGGACGGGGAGGTAGCAAGAGCGCTGGCCGGTGATTGGTTAGGGGAGGGCACAAAGCCCGCCGTTATTAACCAAGAACTGGCTGATTTAGCCGACCAACTGCTAGAAGGCATGGTTGAGGCAACGCTAGATAGCAAGCAAGGGCGAATTACCATTGAGCAAGATATGCTCGAATACGCCGGCTTGAATGGCGGAGGTGAGGTTGCCGCAACCAGGATGCCCGGTGGCTACTGGCGGCTCAAACGACCAAGGCGCTAACTCCTAAGTAAGAACAAGCAACTTTACAAAAACAAAGACAAAAATTCCAAGGCAGCTATTTGGCAGTCAGCAAGCGGCGCCAAGGCCCCCGCTAAGGGCCTTCGTACCTCCATGCAACAAAACTCCACCTCACACAAACGTTTAAGGAATTTTATAAACCAAAATTCCTTGCCACAAAAAACTCCACACACAATTTAAGTCGATGGTATCCATCGGCGAAAAACAAAAACCCCAAAATCAACAGCTGGCTGCTGAGTAGGTGACCTTGAAATGGAATCAACGCACATACCCGTTCTAGAGCGCGAAGTAATCGAACTATTGGATCCACATCCAGGTGAGGTTTACTTTGAGCCAACCGCCGGCTACGGCGGACACGCCGCCGTTATTGCCAAGCGCCAAAAACTGGGCCGGATGGTTTTATCCGACCAGGACGCAGCGGCGGTGGCCGCTTTGCGAGAGCGATTCGGCGAGAAGGCCGAGATCTGGCAACTGGCGATGAGCCAGGCGGCTAGGAGGCTCGAGCGCGAAAACCTAACGCCTCAGATGATACTACTAGATCTAGGCGTCTCCAGTCCGCAACTAGACACCCCAGAGCGTGGATTCTCGTTCAAGCACCAAGGTCCCCTTGACATGCGTATGGACCAAAGCTCGGCCCTGAGCGCCGGAGAAGTCATAAACACTTACTCCGAAGCGCGATTGGCTACAATCATTGGTCGCTACGGCGAAGAGCATAGAGCTAAAACGGTGGCCCGCGCCATTGTGGCGGCCCGACCGATTACCACCACCAATCAGCTGGCCGAAGTCATTCGCCGGGTGGTTGGTCGCAGCGGCCGGATTGATCCAGCGACCAGAACCTTCCAGGCCATTCGAATGGAGGTTAACGCCGAGTTAAGCGAGTTAGAAGCGGCTCTACCGATTCTAACTAAACAACTGGCGCCCGGTGGCCGCATTGCCGTGATTAGCTTTCATTCGCTCGAAGATCGGATCGTCAAACAATGGTTCGAGCGCGAAAGCCAAGGTTGCATCTGCCAACCCAAACTGCCGATCTGCACCTGCAGCCACAATGCGACGCTAGCCAAACTGACCAAAAAGCCGCTCAGTGGGGCAAATGATAGTCATAATCCGCGCGCCCGCAGTGCCAAACTGCGAGCCGCAGCTAAATTAAACCAAAACCAAAAGGAGGGCACATGAGAGTACCAATCAAGAATTTATCCAGACGAACCGTCGCCATTCGCGTGCGCTTGAAATAGAGACTTTGAGATGGGGGAGCGGCTTCGGCTGCTCCCTCCAGCAAAAAACCAAAACCAAAAGGAGAAAATGTGAGTACCGCAACTTATTACGCTGTTAGACGCAACCAAAATTTAACCAAACAAACGACCACTATGAGGCTTGGACCGATTTCGGGTACCTTTGTAGTGATTGCGGCGGTCTCAATTTTGGCCCTGTTGTATCTAAATCAAATTACTAAAACCAACGTCTTTGGCCTGCATATTACTGAACTGCAGAAAAAAAGCAGCCAGCTGCAATCAAACAAGCAAGACCTCGAAGTTGAGGCGGCTCGCCTACAATCAATTCAGGAGGTATCTAAGAGCCAAGTTGTGGCCCAAATGGTGCCAGAGAGTCAGGTTACCTACACCCACTAATAGGGTAGAATAGCGGCTATGACAACTTTTTCCGAAACCCGATTGGCCCGCAGGCGCCTAGGGCTGCTCCTAGCTGGGTCAATTGTTGTAATTTGTGCCATCGGTGCCAGATTAGTTCAACTCCAGATTTTTGACCATGGACACTACTTAGCCTTGGCCAAATCATCGCAATCGCACAAATATGAGGTGCCGGCCAAACGCGGCCAAATTTATGTCTTAGACGGTGACCAAAAATCGCCGTTGGTGCTAAACCAAACTTTGCACACTATTTATGCCGACCCACGTTTTGTCAGCGACAAAGTCAAAACCGCCCAAGCGATTAGCGCCATCACCGGCGCCAGCAGCGCAAGTTATGAGCAGGCCATGGCGGCCCCCGGCGATTATGTGGTGCTGGCTCGTAAGGTCTCCGATGATCAAAATGATAAAATTGCGGCCCTAAAGTTATCGGGCATTGGCAGCCAAGACGAAAACTACCGGCTCTACCCCGAGGGTTCGCTGGCTAGCCAACTGCTCGGTTTTGTTAACAGTGAGGGCAAGGGTCAATATGGCTTGGAAGCCTATTTGGACAAGGATTTGGCTGGTACCCCCGGTCAACTCAATGCCACTACCGATATCAACGGGATCCCAATTGCCACAGCCAATAACTTAAGCAAGCCACCGGTTGATGGAAACAGTTATGTCCTGACTATCGACCGCAACATTCAAGCCCAAGCCGAAAAGTATTTAGCCGCCGGAGTCCAAGCGGTTGGTGCGGCCTCGGGTAGTGTGGTGGTGATCGATCCCACCAGCGGGGCCGTAAAAGCCATGGCCAATTATCCGACCTATGATCCTAGTGATTACAGCCACGTTAGCGACTTCAGCCTGTTTAGTAACTCGGTTACGAGCAACGCTTTTGAGCCTGGCTCGGGCTTTAAAACTTTCACCATGGCGACCGGGCTTGATACCGGCAAAGTTACTCCGTCCACAACCTACAACGATACCGGCTCTTTTGAGGTCAACGGCTACACCATTAAAAACTCTGAAAACCGGGTTTACGGCTCAGAAACCATGAGTCAAGTTATACTGCGGTCCCTAAACACTGGTGTCATGTTTGTACTGCGCAGCCTAGGCACAGATCCCAATAAGATCACCAAAGAGGGCAAGCAAGTGCTCTATGATTACCTAACTAACCATTTTGCCTTTGGGGTTAAGACGGGGATAGAGCAAGCCGGGGAAAGTGCTGGGCGCGTCAATTCACCCAAAGCCTCGGACGTTAATTATGCCAATATGACTTTCGGGCAGGGGCTTTCCATTACCATGATGCAGATGGTTCAAGCTTACGTCCCGGTGGCAAATGGCGGGACCATGTATCAGCCCTATTTGATCGACCAGGTGATCCACCCCGATGGCAGTGTGAGTAAAACCCAACCGAGGGTGATTAAAGACCACGTCATCTCGGCCGCTACAGCGGCTCAGCTGGCCCCGATGCTTGAGGCGGTGGTTGATAGTGGCACCGGTCGAGCTACCAAAATCGCCGGCTATAAAATCGCTGGTAAAACTGGTACGGCTCAGGTGCCAAAAAGTGATGGCTCTGGTTACGATCCAACCAAAAACATTGGCTCCTTTACGGGCTTTGCACCGGTTGGCGATCCCAAATTTGTAATGATGGTCCGTATCAACGAACCCAAAACTCCGGGCTTCGCCGAATCCACCACCGTACCGGTTTTTGGCAACATTGCAACTTGGCTGCTGCGCTATCTAGCAGTACCGCCGAGTTCTTAAGGCTAACCTGTAAATATGGTAAAATAAGGCTAATGACTTTCCTCCACAACACCGAAATTGTTCCGCTGTCACACATCTTTATTATGTTCATCCTGACCTTTGCGGTGGCCATGATTTTAACGCCACTCTACACCGATTTGGCCTATCGCTATAAATGGTGGCGTCGTCCCCGCGAAAACGCCGTCACCGGGGAAGCGGCACCGGTTTATCAATCGCTGCACGCTGGCAAACACAAACGCAACATCCCAACCATGGCCGGCATCATAATGATTGTGGCTGTAGCTTTAGTAACAGTGGTACTCAATCTGGATCGTAATCAAACCTGGCTACCATTAGCCATGCTGGTCATTTTTGGAGCCTTGGGCTTAGTAGATGATATTAGCAACCTCTTCTTTAGTGATAAAAGGGGAGGCTTGAGTGTCAAAACCCAATTGCTCGCTCTAATTGGGCTTGCCATCATAGGGGCCAGTTGGTTTTATTTTAAGCTAGGTTACAACCTGATCCATGTGCCAGCGGTAGGGGATTTCAGTATCGGCTGGCTCTACATCCCATTATTCGTGCTGGTGGTAGTGTCCTGCGCCAAATCAATTTCCATCACCGACGGTCTAGATGGCCTAGCTGGGGGGTTGCTCTCAGTGGTGTTTGGCGCCTACGGTGTGATTGCTTACTTCCAGGGCAGCTACGGCATCGCGGGCTTTTGTGCGGCTTTGGTCGGTGCCATTATGGCTTTCACCTGGTTCAATATTTTTCCGGCCCGCTTCTTTATGGGCCAAACCGGCTCAACAGCACTAGGAGCCACACTAGGGGCTGTAGCTATGCTGACTAACGCCGTATTTGTATTACCAATCATCGGGGCCGTCTTTGTGATCGAAGCCGGCTCCAGCTTAATCCAAATCACTTCCAAGAAAGTCTTTAAGCGCAAGATTTTTCTATCGGCCCCGTTGCATCATCACCTGGAAGCCATCGGCTGGCCGGAAACCAAAGTCACAATGCGGTTGTGGGTGGTTGGTCAAATTGCCGCCGCCATTGGCTTGGTCCTGGGCTTGCTCGGGAATCATCTGCGATGACCAAAGAGCAGCCGCGTCGGGCGCATCAACCCGACTACATTTTGGCGCTGGTAATCTTTATTTTGCTAGCTATCGGGTTAGTTATGATGTATTCGATTAGCCCGGTACTAAGCTTCAAAGTCTCGGGCTCTGCTGGTAAAAATTACTATTTTTATAATCATCTTTTCGGCATCGTGGTGGGTGTAGCCGGCTGGATTGCCGCAACCACCATCGATTATCGTTACTGGAAGCGCTGGGCGCCGGGGCTATTGGTTTTGGCAGCGGCTGCTTTGCTCGCCTTAATGGTGCCGGGGCTTGCTAGCACCAAAAATGGCGCCACCAGATGGTTGGCGTTAGGACCCTTTACCTTCCAACCTTCCGAGCTGCTAAAGTTGGCTTTGATTGTGTATCTGGCCGCTTGGTTTGAGCGGCGGGGGGATCAAATCCGCAGCTTCACGGATGGTCTAATCCCGTTTGCAGTTATCATGTTTATCAGCGGCCTAGCGGTCGTCATCTTCCAGCGCAATCTCTCAACTATGATGGTGCTGGCGCTAGCGGCTATGACCATGTACTTTGTAGCCGGAATTTCTTGGCGGCACCTAGCAGCCTTGCTGGCCGGAGCCGGCGTGTTAGTTTGGGCTACCATCGTGATGGCGCCGCACCGGTTGGCCAGACTTAGCACCTTCTTAAACCCAACCAAAAATACTGCTACCGGCTACCACATCTCGCAAGCTCTAATCGCGGTTGGTTCAGGCGGCATTTTTGGCCTTGGTCTAGGCAAAAGTATTCAGGTCCACGGCTATCTGCCGGAAGTTGCCAACGACTCAATTTTTGCCATCATCAGCGAGGAATTTGGTCTGATTGGAGCTCTCATCGTTTTGGGGTTGTTTGCAGTACTAATTGTGCGCGGCTTTCGCATCGCCAGAGCCGCCCCCGATACCTTTTCGCGGTTGCTGGCCACCGGGATTTCGGTCTGGCTGTTCGTCCAATCCTTGGTCAATGTAGCAGCCATGCTCTCACTAATCCCATTAACTGGAGTCCCTTTGCCCTTTGTCAGCTATGGTGGCTCGAGCATGCTCTTTTCACTGATTGGGGCCGGGATTCTGCTTAATATTTCTAAATACACACAATATGAGGTGCTAGATGAGACTAATCGTCAGCGGCGGCGGAACGGCTGGGCACATTACCCCGGTTCTGGCCGTGCTCGAAGTCCTCAATTCACGCGTCAGTGATTTAGATGTCCTTTGGGTGGGGCAGGCCGGCGGTATGGAGGCCAGAATTGTGGCTGCCCACGATATTAACTTTGCCGCCATCCGGGCCGGTAAATTTAGGCGAGTTCATTCTCGCCATATTATCAAAAAGATTTTTGATCCCACTACCATTGGCTTGAATGCCCGCGATAGTTTGCGGGTGGTTTCGGGTATTTATCAATCAATGGGGGTGATTCGTCGCTTCAAACCAGACCTAATTTTTATCAAAGGTGGCTACGTCGGTCTGCCTCTGGGGATTGCGGCTGGGCTCTTGAAAGTACCTTACATTATTCACGAATCTGATCTGGTGCCGGGGCTAGCTAATCGGATGCTGGCTAAACGGGCAGCAGCGGTGGCAGTTGGTTTTCCGGTCGATAAGTACCATGATTTACCCGGCAATCATTTGGTCTATACCGGCAACCCAGTGCGACGGGAGTTATTAGATATCGATCCGGCTAAAGCCAAGCGTCATTTTGGGCTGTCGGCTGAGTTGCCAGTGATTTTAATTACGGGCGGCAGCCAAGGGGCTAGGGAAATTAATGAATTAGTCGTTGAAGCCTTACCCAAATTAATCAAACAATATCAAATTATTCATTTAACCGGCGAACACGAAATCGAGAGCGTTCAATTCCAAGTTCGGCGCTTGAGCCTGTCTCATCCTGAACACTATCAAGCCCATGCCTTCTTAACTAGCGACATGGGCCAGGCTCTAGCGGCCGCCGACGTGGTGGTTAGCCGAGCCGGCGCCAACACCATTGCCGAGCTGGCCCTGCTCGAAAAACCGACGGTATTAATCCCGAACCAAACTATGGCCGGCCACCAAGTCGATAACGCTCGCATGCTGGCTCGGGCTGGGGCGGCTCGCGTGATTAGCGAAGATCAACTCTCGCCAGCGGTCCTCGAGCGCGAGCTGGCTACCATCACCGGGTCCAAGCAAGAGCAGGACTATCTCCGCCAGCACCTGCGCCAATTTGCCGTGCCAGATGCCGATCGTCGCCTGGCCGAAGAAATTATGACGGTGGCTCATGGCGCGCTATAGCAATCGGCGGGTTCAAAAGGTTTCGCGGCCGGGGGGCTTTGATCGTCCGACGTCCTATCGGCCGAAGCGAACAAAAACCGAACTTAAAATCAACCTTAGATCTTTAATTGCGGTTGTTTTAACCCTAGCTTTAATCTGGGGGTGGTGGAGGACCCTAGCAATAAAAAAGGTGGTAGTGGAAGGTAGCCGGTATTATCAGGCCCAACTGGTTAGTGACGCGGTTTCAGATCAACTACATAAACACTGGTGGTGGCATAATCTAACCTTGCTCGATACCAGGAGGTTACAGAAAGCCATTTTGGCCTCACAGCCACAGCTCAGCGATGTGGCCATTAGCCGACGTTGGCCATCTGGAGTTAACCTGAAGGTGACCGAACGTCAACCGAACTTAGCTTGGCAGAGCGGTGGTCAAACCTATTTACTCTCAGGCGAGGGGATAGTGGCGGCCCAGGCCGGGGGAGGCGATCTGAGTTTGCCGGTGGTGGAAGACACCACCAATCTACCAGTTAAACTCGGCGCTCAAGTCGTACCAGCGCGTTTCATAGCCTTTACCCTTGAACTAATCAATCTGTTGCCGAAGCAGGGTCTCCAGGTTACCAATCTGAAGGTCCCAGCCACCACCACCGAGGTCTATGCTGGGACCAACCAGGGCTATTATGTCAAATTTGATACTACGCGTAGTGCCCAAGCTGAAGTGGGGGACTTAGCGAAGGTTTTGAACCTGTTGAAGAGCCAAAACAAGAAGCCCAGCGAATATATTGATCTAAGGATCGAAGACAAAGCTTATTACAAGTAAGACAAGTTAAGTTCGGGTTTTGTTCAGTTTCAGCAGGGTCGGGGAGAGACCGAAATTTTGGATTTTATAAAGTTCCCCCGAATTCATCCGCTGCCTCGAACTCTCTCACGTGCTCTTTTTCATTAATCTAGTTAAAATGATATCGATCTAAATTAGCTTAGATCCAGATTCGAACCTAAGTCGTAATATATCAATACAGAGACCAAAAACTAGGGGGACATTATTAGTTGAAACGGTTTGCATAGGGACTTTACGGCTTTAGAGAGCTAAAATTAAGGTATTGGACATCAACTTCAGCTTAGATTAAGCTATGTCGCAAAATACACATTGTACGACACGGTTGTGACATTCACATCATTACATTAAACAACTTTGCCACCGTCGTATTGGTGCACTAACTATGGCTGCCGCTCTACTGTGCCTAGTCTCTGTGCTCTTGGCCGACGCTAGCCGTCTCAGTTTCGGTTTCTGGGCGGATCCCCAGTTGCCGCTCCGATAAACCACCTGTTCGATTGCCAGACTGACTAGTTTGGGGCCGGCGGCGCCCACTCTCCTGTCGCCCCTGGTTGGAATGACGCCTGGGTCCGCTGGAGTGCCCAGATGGATTCTTGAGGCCGGACAGAAAAGTGTTCGGTTTTTGTTCATCAGGGGTGCGGATCTGGTGATCTTGGTCACCACCAGATGTCGGCTCTTCCCCGCCCAGAGTGGCCCGACGGATCTTATCCTCGACCTCCTCGCGGTTGGTGGCGTAGCGCTGACGTGAACCAGCGATGATCTGCTCAGATAGATCCTGGCCTGGGGCTGGCATGCTCAGGGTCCGGCCTGAGAAGGGCTGGGCCTTTTCCCCATCAATACTCATGGTAATAAACATCTCGCGGTTATTTAGGCGCACCAAATCCCCGCCTTCAAAAGTCGGCTCAAAGTATTTGGCCAGAAAGGCCGAATCCCCAGCTCCGACCCTAAAGGTAATCATGGAACCAACGTTACCAAAGACGGCCTCACGGACGGTTTCAGGCATTTGAGCGATGAATTGGTTGGCCACAGTCAGACAGAGGTTATACTTACGGGCCTCGCTTAAAATGACCGCGAATGAATCGGTGGCAAAGTTTTGGAACTCGTCGACGTAGAGGTAGAACGGCCGGCGCTCATCTTTAGGCACATTGGCCCGGCTCATGGCCGCGATTTGGATCGAAGTCACCACTAGGGCCCCCAAAATGCCAGCGTTGACCTCACCGATTTGGCCGTGCGAGAGGTTTACAATCAAGATTTTGCCCTCGTCCATCAGTTTACGCAAGTTGATAGTGCTCTTGGGTTGACCGATGACGTTTCTAATTAATGGATTAGCGATGAAAGCACCAACTTTGTTTAGAACCGGGGCCACGGCTTCGTTTGCGAACTTATCGTTCCAACTGGCAAATTCGTTGACCCAAAAGGCCTTGACCACCGGGTCATCAATATCGCGCACTACCCGCTTGCGGAACTCTTTTTCGGTTAGCATCCGGGTAATATCGAGCATAGTGGCATCGGGATGATCGAGTAAGGCTAGGATGGTAAAGCGCAAAATGTGCTCGAGTCTGGGACCCCAGGATTCGAACATGCGCTTCATGACGCCGACGAGCTCGGAGGCCGTATCGTGCTTGAGCGAGGGGTCGCTAACCTCCATGGGGTTAAACGCTATCGGAAAATCACGATCCGTCGGGTTAAAGTAGACCACATCATTTATTCGATGCTCTGGGATATATTGCATGACTTCAATGGCCAGATCGCCGTGAGGGTCAATAATGGCTAGCCCCTCGTTGTGGTAGAGGTCCGATAGAGCCAGCAGTTGCAACAATTGCGATTTACCAGTTCCCGTCTGCCCCACAATATAGAGATGTCGGCCGCGATCAGCTCGCTTCATCCCGAATTTCAAACGTTGCCCGCGGAAGTTGGTCAGGCCAAACAAACTAATATCGGCCACCTCATCATCCGTAGGCGTTGGTAAATTGGCCGGTGGCTCCGCCGTCTTCGACGAAACCCAAACCATATTGGGAGTCTCAACACTCTTGTGGGGCAAATGGTAGAGGCTGGCAACTTCCTCGATGTTTAAAATGTAGCCGCTGTCCAAAAACAGTCGGGCTCGGTAATCTTGCAACAGACTCTCCCCCGCCCCGGTTTTGGCCGTGGTAAAGCCATTAAGATTGGTGGTGTTGAACTGTTTAAAGCCGCCCACCACCGCCTGCATCCGCTGTTTGGCTAACAAATCATCGCGGCCAACATAGACAATCCGGATTTTAACCTCGAAGCCCAGCTTGGTAACCTTTTCTTCGATGGCTTTAACAATGGCTTGCTGCCCGGTTGAGAGCTCCTTTTTTTCGTCCTTCTTTTCAGGCGGTTCAGAGGGTCCAGATAACCCGGACAATAAATGGGAGCCGACGTGGATGGGAATATCCAGCAGGCCCTTACCCAACTGGCGCACGAATGTCACGCTCTTGCCGTTTTTAATCTGATCTATATAATCAAAGCCCTTTTGCTGCCAAACGTCATCAACTGGCCGCACCAGCACTTGGGCCCACATCTCTTCCCCACCCTGATCTAATTTAGATAACACTGCCGTGATGCCGGCCAGAGGGTCAACCTCAAAGCTCGGGAAAGTCTTAATTGGCAAGACCTCACTCTTGGTTAGAGCCAGTTCGGTGCCGTAAACCTGTCGATCTCCGAGATCGCGAGCGGTATAATCAGCCGTGCCTTCAACGATGTGTACACTTGGATATTGGGCATAAATTTGGCCTTCAACGAAGTCTTTTAGGTGCTTGGGCACCCAAACGTAGAAGCGAATTTGTTCATCGATGGCTGCGATCTCGAAGCTCAAGTGTTCTTGCAAGCTGCCTTCGCGCTTTAGCTCGGCTTTGGAGCGCAAGATGCCATGGAGGCTAGCAAACATCTGCTCAGCCGAGAGCTCCTTTTTTTCGTTTTCCTTGGGCACCTCAATTTGCAATAAAATGTGTTCGCTGGCTTCAACCCAGCGGGTCTTACGGCGATTCTGCCAGATCAAATAACCCAAAAAAGCTACCACCAGCACCCAGCCGTAGTATTGGAACATAATTGTGCCGATTAGTTGCAGCATGGCAACTATGGCCTCGAGCATTAAACCTCCCTCAGTACGTAGGTCGCTTTAGCCACCCGCTGAAACTGATCCTTCTCCTGTAAGTTCAATACAATCGTAGTCGTTTTGACCTGCCGCTTGGTTAATACGCGTCGCACAATTTCATCTTTGTGTAGCGGCGACTCTTCGCGCAAAATCTCGGCAATAATATCGGCCACTGTGCCGGGTGAATAACCCCATTCAGCCAGGGCATAAATGCCGCGGCCAATCAAGACAAAGCGCTGATCCTTGATCAGTTCGTTGTGCACAGCCTGCACCGTTACCTCGCGCCCGGGCTTTAATTCGTGGATGCGAGTGGCAATATCGCTAAAGTGCAGTGGTCGGCTTTGGCGCACCAGCACCAAATAGGTCTTGTCGCGGATGCTTTTAGGGTTAACTTCCGGCCAGGAAATTAGACCCCATTTGTTATCCAAATGCGCCAGCGCCTTGGTAATGCGAGCCAGATTGGTAACTGTTTCGCTGGAGAGCTCTTGGCCCAAACGATTAGCCACTTTATTTAAAGTAGTCGGTTTAGCCACCTCGGTAATAACTTTAACGAGTTCGTTCGAGAGATCTTTGACTTTCTTATTAGTATAGGCTGGCAGGAGCCCCAAAGCTGGGTGCAACTGATCGCTGCCGTCGATGACTTCGATATCGCCGGCTAATTGGGCTAAAAAGACAATGTAGGCGGCTTGGCCCTCGTCGCTGGCCCCAAAGGCCTCAGCCACACTTACGATCGGCGCTAGCCCACCTTGAGTATCCAAATACTTAACTAACTGAGCGTTGGCCTCGGCCACATCGGCTTTAGCGACTGTGCGCAATTTAATTAATGCGGCCTTTTCAATCTGTCGGACGCGTTCGCGGGTAATATTAAAATCGCGGCCGATACGCTCTAAAGTTTGCTTTTTGGCCAAGCCAAAACCAAAGCGCTTGGCGATAATTTGGCGATCTCGATCGCGTCGCAAGTGCTTGAGTGCAGCGTTAGCAGCTGCCTGGTAATCTAAGCTGGTTACGGTTTTACTTTCTGCCATATAAACTTCCTAATAGCGAAATTATATAATAAGGGTTTTATAGTGTCAACAACTTTATTGAAAGTGTTTTGGCCCCCGGTTGCCTCTTGTTAGAGGTTTCCGGGGGCCACGAACGTTCAGGGCCGGCCCTAGTCGGTGAGGACTGCGACCTTTTCGATCACGGCCGGGCTTTCCTGAGTCCGACCTTGATCGCTCATCAGATCTTCGAGCACCCGGTATTGGTTCAGGCTAATGCCCAGCTCACTCTCGAAGAGGACACCGAAGAAGGATCCCACGTAGACATCGGTGCGGAGGGCTCTTTGCAGGGCCACATCGCGCACAAGCCTCCGTATGACGGTGGACGTCTGGCTCTTGGCGTCGTAAGTCACCTGGGTCTCTACGAAGACATCGTCCGGATTGTCGATGATCGGTAACCAGAGTTTGACTACGAGGGTAAAAAGCTCAAGCTGGAGATCTTCCAGCCAGTCCTTGATTACGCGCTTCATAACAGCCCCTGGCGTCGCGAACTGGTTGGCCTCGAGGTAGGACACCATATTTAGATAGAGGTGCCCGATCCACTGCCTGATCTCGTCGTCGGTGGTTTCGATGCCGAGAGTTTCGTTGTCGGTCAATGTACTGTCTCCTGCTCTGGGCGTTTGGCAACGCCAACAAGTTGAACGATCTGCGATATATTACCATGTATTAGAAATCATGTCAATTCTGAGTCAGTGGCTGGCCGTGTTTGTTCGGGTTGGGTTGACCTGGTGGCAGAGCACCATCGTTGCCATTCCCCTGCCCCTGGTTGGCCGGAACTTGATCAACCGGTTGCGGTTGGTCCGGGGGCTTTGGTGCCTCGGAGGCGCAATGCTTGGTTTGCTGGTGCTCGGTTAGGAAAATCTCTTGATAGCCCGAGTCCCACGGGTTAGCCAGGCCACCGTCGTGGGCGCAAACTTTAGCGGTGACGATGCCGACTGGTTGAACAAAGTTCTCCGGCGTGGTGCCGGCCAGAGCCTGCTCCATATAATCATGCCAAATTGGAGCGGCGCCAGTGATGCCGTTAATGCCATTCATGGCGCTGTGGTCGTTGTTACCAACCCAGACGGCCGTGACTAGGCTAGGAGTATAGCCGACCGTCCAGTTATCGCGAAAGTCGTTGGTGGTACCGGTTTTAGCGGCCGCCGGTCGATTCAGCTTTAGTGGTGAATTGGGGCCGAATTCTTCGCTACGGGCCGGGTTATCACTCAAAATATTAGTAATCATGTAGGCCAAACGTGGGTCTAGAACCTGGGGGTTAGCTGGCTCGGTCGGTTTTTTGGTCATATCTTTGCCCTGGCGATCGAGCACTTTGATGATGCTTTTGGGTTCATGTTTAACCCCGCTAGCCGCAAAAGTGCCATAAACCGTCGCCATATCGAGCGGCCGGACTTCTCCACCTCCCAAAACGAGACTCAAACCGTAACGCGATCGATCGTTTAGGGTGGTGATGCCTAAAGCGTGAGCCATGCTCAAAGTATTATCGAGGCCGGCATATTGCAGCACTTGCACGGCTGGGATGTTGAGCGAATTAGCTAGCGCTCGCCGAAGCGTCACGGTGCCTCGGAATTTGCCATCATAGTTGACCGGTTTATAAAAAGTACCATCGCCGTTGGGCAGATTCAGCGGCTTGTCCTCGACGGTGGTGGCCCCATTCCAACCTTTGGCAAAGGCCGTCACGTAGGCAATTGGTTTAAAACTCGACCCCGGCTGTAAATCGCTTAAAGTCGCATTGACGTTGCCCCAGTTGGGTTGATCGTAGTCGACGCTACCCATCATGGTTAGGATTTCGCCGGTTTTAGGATCAATCGAAATTAGAGCGGCGTTGGTGACGTGGTTAGCGGCCAATTTATTAATTTGAGCTTGAGCAATTGATTCAGCCAGTTGCTCCTTCTTTAAATCGAGCGTGGTGTAGACGGTGATGCCGCCGTTTTCGACCGCATCATCGCCGTACTGCTGGCGCAGCTGATCGAGTACATAGAAGACAAAGTGGGGTGCGTTAATTTGAGTGTTTTGCTGGTAGGCCACGAGCGGCTCGGCTTTGGCAGCGGCGGCCTGGGCTGGTGAAATCATGGCGTGATCAGCCATTTGGCCAATCACATAATCGCGTCGTTCCAGCGCTGCCTGATGATCAAAGGTTGGATCAAAGCGGCTGGGCCCGAGCGGCAGGCCGGCGATCATGGCGGCTTCGCCGATGCTCAAATGGTTAACGTCTTTATGGAAATAGACTTGAGCGGCGGTGGCGGCTCCGTTAGCCCCCTGCCCGTAGTAAATCTGGTTGAGGTACATTTCCAGCACTTTGTCCTTGCTATAGCGCCGCTCGAGAGCCACTGACAGTAAGATTTCGCGGTATTTACGCATAATGCTCTTTTGGGGTGTTAGCAAGCTCGATTTAATCAATTGCTGGGAAATAGTCGAACCCCCTTCGACCGATCCCCGATTCATAGCATCGACGTAGACGGCTCTAGCGGTGCTCTTCCAAGAGAACCCGGGGTGAGAATAAAAATTTGGATCCTCAGCTGCCAGAGTGGCATCTTTTAGGGTGCTATTGGTTTGACTAAGAACTAAGGGCACTCGGTTGGCGGCGCCGTAGACTTTGTAGAGCACCTGCCCGTTTCGATCCAAAATGGTAGTACCAGTGTTCTTATTATTAATAATGGTAGCGGGGTTACTTAGGTCACCAGCGTAAGTTGCGAGCGTTTGGGTGCCGATGGCCGCCATGACTGCGCCGACAACGACAACTCCAAGGAAGAAGAGCTTGATGTAAGTCCGCACCGCTCGGCGGCCAAAGGTGTGTTTGAGGGTCCATGCGGCACCGGAGAGTACATCGGTCGTGCCTGCCCGAGCCACGCCTATAGTTGTCGATAACACTGGTTTAATGACGGGCCTAAGTGAACTCGACCAATCAGTCAATTGTTGAGCCGATAGATTGGCTCCCTTTCGGACGGTTTGGGCAAAATGCCTAAGGTTTTTAGTAGCTCGATTGAAAGTTTGGCTAAAGGCCTGATCGAGGGTGATAAAGTCTGACTTCAGCGGCTTCATCTGCGTCGCTGCCATCTCAAAAAACTCTGTTTTCTTGGTTGGTTTTTTGTTAGCCATAGTTAAAGCATAGGCCCAAGGACTTAGACTTTACTAGATCAAATAGTTAGCAAAATCAATGATTAGAGGTAGGCCTAATCGTTAAAAGTTACAAATTACTATACAGGCCTTTAGCAGATAGCACAACGCTAATTCTAGCCGGGGCTTAAGTAGTGGTGTCGGCTGTTTTGGCAGCCTCGGCTGGTTCGCTAGTGGCGCCCGGCTTGGTCCAGCTGGCAAACTTGCATTCGGGGTAATTGGCGCAGCCCCAGAACGTTCGGCCGCGTTTGGTCTTGCGTTCGATGACGTCCCCACCATCCTCCGGACAAATAATACCGGTTGGCTGGTGATAGGGCTTGGTATTTTTACATTCCGGGAAGCCGGTGCAAGCCATAAATTGGCCAAAACGACCAGATTTAATGACCATGGGCTTGCCACAGACCTCGCACTTTTCATCGGTTGGAATTTCCGGGATCTTCATCCGCGGAATCTTATCGGTCTCGGTATCAATTAGCTCCCGCATCGGACCATAAAAGTCCTTAATAAATGGTTTCCACTCCTTTTGCCCTTCGGCAATGTCGTCAAGCTTGTCTTCGACATCGGCCGTAAATTGCTCGTTAACCACAAAGGGAAAATGCTTGGTTAATAGATCGGTCACCAAATAGCCAACGTCTTGGGGGTGGAACTGGCGGTTTTCTAAGCGCACGTAACCACGATTAATAATCGTACCCATGGTTGGGGCATAGGTCGATGGCCGACCAATGCCGTTTTCCTCCAAAACTTTAATCAGGCTGGCTTCGGTGTAGCGCGGCGGCGGGCTGGTAAAGTGCTGCTCTGGCAATAGTTCAACCAACTTCAACTTCTCGTCTTTAGTTAGCTCTGATAGCGCGGCATCGTTTTCGTCTTCGCCGTCATCGCGACTCTCGGTGTAGACGCGCGTAAAACCATCAAAGAGAGTTTCGCGGCCTTTGGCCCGCAGGATGCAATCAGCGGCCGCGATGTTGGCGCCCTTTTGCAAATACTTAGCATCGCTGATTTGACTGGCCATAGTGCGCTGCCAGATTAGTTGGTAGAGTCGCAGTTGATCTTTGGTTAAATGCTGGGCCAGGTCACCCGGCTGGCGACTCAAATCAGTTGGCCTGATGGCTTCGTGAGCTTCCTGAGCTCCCCGGACTTTCTTTTTATAAGCCCGCGGTGCCTGAGTGGCGTAGGGTTTGCCATAGAGCTTCTCGATCAATTGTTTGGCTTGAGTCGTGGCTTCTGTGCTCAAATTAAAACTATCGGTGCGCATGTAGCTAATCAAACCGACGTGTTGGCCGGCCAGGTTGATGCCCTCGTAGAGCTGTTGGGCCACCATCATGGTTTTACGCGAACTAAAACTTAATTTGCGGCTGGCTTCTTGCTGCAAAGAGCTAGTAATAAAGGGCGGGGCTGGTGAGCGCTTAACCTCTTTTGAATCGATGCTCTCAACTACGAAATTTGCCTCCTTTAGTTTCGACTCTAGCTCTTTTGCGGCTTTTTCCGATGTGACTTCGGGCTTTTTACCACCCACCTTGGTCAGCTCAGCGTTCAAACGTTCGCCCTTGGTTGTTTCCAGCTCAGCTATAAGGCTCCAGTATTCAGCCGGTTTAAAGGCTTCGATCTCACGTTCGCGATCAACGATTAGTTTGAGGGCGACTGATTGGACGCGACCGGCCGAGAGACCACTGCGGACTTTCTTCCATAAGACCGGGCTGAGTGAATAGCCGACCAAGCGATCCAGTACCCGCCGGGCCTGTTGAGCATCCACCAGATCTTGATCGATATCACGCGGGTTGGTGATAGCGGCTTTGATGGCTGGTTCGGTAATTTCGGTGAAGGTTATGCGGTTGACCTTTTGTTTGCCCGTGGGCGGAATGGCCTGCAAAATGTGCCAGGCAATGGCCTCGCCTTCGCGGTCGTAGTCGGTGGCCAGATAAATCGTATCAGCCGCGGCTAGCGCAGTTTTAAGGGCTTTAACGGTCTTGCCCGAACCGCGTGGAATAATGTATTCCGGCTCAAAATTATGCTCCACATCAATGCCCAATTTGCTCTTCGGCAGATCGCGAACATGGCCATAGCTGGCCAGCACGCTATAGCCTTTGCCCAGGAATTTCTCGATAGTATTGGCCTTGGCGGGGCTTTCTACAACTACAACATTTTTACTCATACGAACTTTATCGTAGCGATTTAATTTTTGAATGCAAGCTGATTTTTATTCGAATATGTATGGTTGCGTAAAAAATTTCTATATATAAAGAAAGCGCCCAAACTTGCGCTTGGGCGTTGGCGGGTGGCCGTGTTACCACCCGCCGAGTCTTCGTTGATCAGGCCGCTCGACGAGTCTCTAGGGTTAGGACCCATTGGGCTGCAAAGACCATGTCGTAGACCCAACGTCCGTAAGTCAGGTCGTGCTCTACCTCGAGATCCTGAAGCGATTGCAGGGCTCTTTCGAGCCGCTGGCGTTCGCTTGGGGTCAGCCGCCTGTGGATCCGGTAGAGATCAAACAGACGCAGGATTGTGTCTACCTCCGCTTGAGCGCGGGAGTCAATGCGCTTATCGCGCATCCTTATAATGCCGAAGAGCGTCGCCATGCCGGTCAGGATCAGGATCGTGATCAAGGTCTGGGATCGGGTGCGCACGGTATGCCTTCCTGTCGAAATTCCCAAGCCTACTTACGAGCTTGAGTAGGAGTTTGATTTGGCCCGCTGAGCAACAGACATGCGTCGGAATGATTCACCAACTGCCTTGGAGCCCGCCTCGTGGGCTCTGGCAGCCAGCTCCGGTGGCAGTCCCTTTTGCAGCTGCTCGCAGAGTTCTGTTGCAACCAACCCAAGCAGCTCCCCTTCGGGGTCTCTGCCTTCTTCGAACGCGTACTCGACGCATTCGATCAGGTTGTTTGTCTCTCTGATGTCACGTTCCTGCTTGGTCTCGCGCCGGTATCTCAAGCGGACTGCGCCGTGCAATACAAACGCCAGAACACCGAGGCCGATCAACTTTAGTCGTTGCATCTCTGACTCCGATTTGATTGGGAATGAACTATTGTTATATTACCATATAAGTATTAGGACGTCAATAACTTACCTGGCCACCCATTGGCCGGCCCCCAGGTTGCGGACTTTGCCGGTGATTTCCATGAGCGTTATAACGTTGGCAAACTGACTGGCTCCCAGTTCACTGGCTTGAATCAAATCCTCACTGGAATTAATTCCTTTTTCTAAGAGTTCCAATATCAGAGCCTCTTCCTTACTTTTGGGTTGGGCAGTCGGTTTAGCATCGGCCGTAGTTAGATCGAGTGCCGCCAAAACGTCGCTGGAGTTTGTAACCGGAATAGCTCCGGATCTGATTAAGTTGTTCGGGCCGGCGCTAGTCGGGCTGGTGATATTGCCAGGAACGGCCATAACTAGGCGGTTTTGATTCAAGGCAAACTTGGCCGTGATCAGCGAACCGCTGGAAGCTTCCGCTTCTGGGATAATGACGGCCAGTGATAGTCCGGAGACGATGCGGTTCCTGGCAGGGAAATATTGTCTGAGTGATGGCATGCCCTCGGGATATTCACTAACGATGCCGCCGCCGGATTGGAGAATTCTAATGGCCAGATTGCGATGTCCGGCTGGATAAATTTTGTGCAGCCCGCCGGCCAAGACCGCAATGGTCTGGCCGCCAGCATCCAGGGCTCCAGTATGAGCAATGCTATCCAGGCCATAGGCCAAGCCGCTAACGATGGCAATACCGGCACTGGCCAGTTCGCTGGCTAGCTGATATGTAACCCGCTTGCCGTATTCGGTTGGGCGCCTGGCCCCAACGATGGCTACTGTTGGCCGATTTGGCAATTCACCCAAAAAATATAGAGTTTTAGGGACAGACGGAATCTCCCTTAAACTATCGGGGTAATTTGAGTCTATCGGGGTAATTTCAGAAATTTGCATAAGTCGTATTGACAATAGTTACTAACTGTGTTAGTATGGCGCTCATACCTATTTACACTGGTATTTTTAACAATGTATATCACCGATCCGCCCGAGGCAACCCTAAATGCACCCTCCTTTAGGTAGCCGCTGGCGGATCAGTCCCTTCAACCCGCGGTCTATTAATATACAATGAGACCGACAAACGCGCCTTGGGTGCTGGCGTTGAAGGGTGTGACAAAAGTCCAAGTAACCACCTGCTTGGACTTTTGTTTTACCAAAAAGTCCATAAACTATCGACCCACTTCAACCGCTCCAGTTTTCAATTTTGAAGTATCAATTTACAATCGTCATTGCGAGCGAAGCGCGGCAATATCCCGAAATGTCATCCTGATCGATCCGCCAGCTGGCGGACGAAGGATCTCCTGCGGATGTGGTCCAACTTCTCCCCCCAGCCCATTTTTTGTGTAAGCTGACTCTTCATACTCCCATTACGACTACTAACTTAGTCGATACAAAAAAATGGGCTGGGGAGTTTATCTTTTGGATCAATAGGAGCAGGTTGTTCGTTTTACTTCCTCCCACCACCAAACCCCTCACAACCTGCTAAATTGACTAATTCAGGTTTTCATCCAGCAGGGTGTATTTATTAACCCCATTCAGCAGATTGCGAAGGATTAGATAGTGGGAGTATACCCATGAGCAATCTGCTCTAGATGATCCAGAAAAGAAACAGACCCCACCAATTTTTTTGTATCGACAGCCATACAAAGTATTACAGGAGTAAGAAGTAAGAGCTTACACAAAAAATTGGTGGGGAGATAAATGTCTCTTGTTTAAGACTCGAGCAACTTATGAGTTGTGTCCTCATGGCCGTGGTCCAGGGCCTGTTCAATGGCGTCAGCCGCGCCTTTTATAACCATCGGCAACTGCCCCACTTCTTGGGGGCTAAAGTTTTGCAGCACAAAATCAGCCGAATCCATGTGCTCCGGGGGCCGGCCGATACCAATGCGCCAACGGATGCAATGAGGGCCGATCGAACTAATAACTGATTTAACGCCGTTGTGGCCAGCATCGCCCCCGCCCTCGCGGACCCGCAATTGTCCAAACTGCAAATCCAACTCATCATGGATGACCCAAACCTCAGACGGCTCTAGTTTATAAAACTGCATGACTTTGCCGATAGCCTGCCCACTCAGATTCATCATCGTAGTCGGTTTAGCCAGTATTTGCTTGTCGGCCCCCTCCCCGACCTCGGCTAGATCCATCCGCCAATTTGGTTTGGCCGCAAACTCAGCTTCCATTCGCTGAGCTAGCTCATTAACCACCATAAACCCCAGGTTGTGGCGATTGTGATCATGACCGGCTCCAACATTACCCAATCCAACAATTAATTTCATAATTTGTCTCGCTTAGATCTAAATTCCAGTTTAATTGGTGTGCCGATAAAGTCATAGGCCGACCGTAAGCCGTTTTCCAGATAACGCAAGTAGGAAAAGTGGATGGCGCGAGGGTGGCTGGTAAAGAAGGTTACTTCAGGCGGATTGGTCCCGGTTTGGGTGGCATAATTGATTTTGGGTCGAATGCCTTTGAGGCCAGCCGGTGGGTGCGCTCGGACCAAGTCTTCGACCACGCGGTTCAGCGGCCCGGTGGCAAGAGTTTGGTTACGGCGAGTGTGAATTTGAGTGGCTAGTTCAAGCAGTTGGCGGATATGGAGATTGGTGGTGGCCGAGGTAAAGACCAGCGGCGCCCAGCCGACAAAGGCTAGATCACGAGCTAGAGCCCGACTCAGGTGGGCTTGGGTTTTATCATCTCTCTCCACCGCATCCCATTTATTAACCACTAGAATTAAGCCCTTGCCGGCTTCTTTAACCATACCGGCAATATGCTGATCTCCGGCCACGCCCAATTCAGTGGCATCCATTATCAGGGCGCAGATATCGGCACTGGCAATGGCTTGAGCCGTCCGAATAGTACTGAATTTTTCGGTTCCGGGTACGATTTTGCCCCGCCGGCGCAAACCAGCTGTATCGAGAATATGGATGTTTTGACCATGCGCCTTCAGGCTGATAGTCCGCACATCTCGGGTGGTCCCCGCCTGTTCGGATACGATGGCAGCCGACCGACCACAGAGAGCGTTTAGAATGCTGGATTTACCAACATTGGGACGGCCCAGCAGGGCTAGCTTGAGCAGTGGTGGTTGGTCGGAGGGTGCCAGAGCCGCAATGTG
>DATIHN010000005.1 GCA_035480635.1 Candidatus Saccharimonadales bacterium | reverse complement strand
ACTAACTTCACGTCCTCCAGATCCCCGCCAGTTGAACGCAGGGTTTCGGTCACAGTCGAACCGCGCCGCTCCTGGACTATGCCCTGTCCACTCGGCAAGAAGTGGCTGGCCAGACTTTGAGCCGCATCCAAATAGCCGCCTGGGTCGCTACGCAAGTCGAGAATGATTTTATTAACCCCGGCCTGTTTCATTTTGGCGGCAGCGGCCGCAAAGGCGCTGGCGGTGTCGCTACCAAACTGAGTTACCTGGATGTAGCCGATATTGCCGGGCTTGATTTCGGATTTAACGCTGGAGACGGTAATGACATCGCGGGTAATTGTGACGTCGCGAGAGGCTTGCGAGCCATGGATGATAGTCAGTTTAACTTGAGTGCCCTTGGCGCCACGAATTTTGCTAACGGCTTGATCAAGCGACAACTGAGAGCTATCGGCTCCGTCGATAGCGGCAATAATATCGCCTGCGGCTAGTCCGGCTTTATCGGCTGGGGTGCCGGCAACTGGTGCAATCACGGTTAGATGATTATTCTTGATGCCAATCTCAATGCCAATGCCAGAAATAGTGCCGTCCAAACTATCTTGGAGTTGCCTAGCTTCTTCGGCCGTTAAGTAAGACGTGTAGGGATCACCAGTGGCTCCAACTAATCCAGCTCTGGCACCTTCCAAGATCTTATTCGGATCAAGCGTGCCATCAAACTTCTTTTGCAAAGTGTCATAGAGGCTGCTAAGGCTTGTGAAGTCGGGCTGGTTTGATGCCACCCTCCCCCAGTGCCAACTAGGGTTCTTGGCTCCGATACCGGCACCAAGAACCAAACAAACCGCCGCGGCGGCGGCGATCTGGGTCAGATTAAACTGAAATTGTTTCTTCAATAGTTAGTCATTAGTCCCAAATTTAATGGATGTACTGGAAATACCCACTCGGATAGGAGCCCAAACGGTAATGCCCATTACTATCATAATTCATTTCACTGACCACCACATTACCGCCCATTACGGCTTCGACAATGGCGACATGACCAAAAGGTCCAGCGTTGGTTTGGGCAATGGCCCCAACCGCCGGCGATGAGTTGACGGTGTAGCCAGCCGCTCTAGCGTTATCGTCCCAGGTGTTAGCGTTACCCCAGTTGACCATAGGGTGACCGAACTGATGCCAACGCCAACCGGCCCAGGATACACATTCCCGGTTGTAACCAGAGGGCGTTTGGATGCTGTCTTGATAGGCGTTGCACCAGAGCATCGGGTAACCACCGTTGCCATGACCATTGTCGCAGGCCCCGCCGCTACCGCTGGAGGCGCCCGGAATAGTGCCATTGAAACTGCTGGATGATGCTGCCAGCAGGGCTGCTTGCTCGGCTTGTTTTTGAGCTAGTTCAGAATTAGTGCTTCTAACTTGCTGATTGGCCGCCGCCACGTTTTGCTGAGCTGTATTGAGTAGGGCTTGGGCCTCGGCGCGGCTAGCATTCAATTGTTGTTGTTGGGAGTGCAAGCTACTTAGAATACCAGCAATGGACTGCTGTTGAGAATGCAACTCGTCCTGCAACTTCAGAATCGTAGTGACGGCACCTTGGATCTTGTCTTTAATGCTGTCTTGGTATTGCTGTTGGTTAAAGTAGTCGCTTAAATTATTACTTGAAACCAGCATCTCCAGCGGTGTTTCGCTACTGGAAACATACATCGATTTAAGATCAGCACCGAGGGCCGTTTTGGCATCAGCCAGTTTAGCTTCGTTATCGGCAATGGCGGCCGAAACTTGGTTGTATTGAGCTTGATTTAGGGCGATTTGGGTTTGCAGGGCCGCAATCTGCAGCTGCAGTTGGTTGACTCGACTTTGATAATCATTAGCCGTGCCCTGCAGTTGAGCAGCTTGGGCCTGCTGGGCAGCAGCTTCGGCTTTGAGGGCCGCAATTTGGGCGTTTAGGTCAGTGGCCGCCGCCGCACCGGTAAAACAAAATAAGACGGCTCCGAGAGATAGCCCCACTAATATCTTATGTCTAAAGCGTCTTCGAATGTCTCTAATCAGTTGTTGTACCCTCCCAGGCACAAACTATTTTACCGGTTGGGACTGCTTTAGTCAAACCTCTAGAGCTTAAGGTAGCGGGCCATGGCTAGCAAACTAGAAGTTGCCCCAATCAAGATCCCAGCCACAATTTCGGCTAGGACCACGACTGCTGGGTAATGCCGAAAAACCGCTACCGTGTGCGAAATATCAATGTAGGAGCCCAGCTTGCTCGCCCCGCCCAAGAGCAGACCATAGCAAAACAGCAGGGCCAAAGCGGCTGCAATCAGCCCATAGAGGCTGGCTTCGATCAAAAATGGACCGCGAATAAACCAGCTGGTAGCTCCCACCAACTTCATAATTTCGATCTCCTCTCGCCTAGTAAAAATGGCCATGCGAATGGTATTAAATATGATCAAAATCGAAATCACAACGAAGCCAATACTAGCCAGCAAACTGGTTCTTTGGAAGAAATTACTAAAGTGGACGATTCGATCAATGGTAGTCTTTCTGGATCCGGAATAACTCGGCGGTGCACTTGGGTCTTGTAGGGCTTTGAATTTGGATTGATCGACGATGGCCGCAATATCATCTAATCTTTGAGTATTTTTGGCCTTAATTTGAATTGAAGGCGGCAAGGCACTGCCAGCCACATCCAGGGCTTTTAGAAGTTCGGGTTTGGTTTTATTCTCTTCGCGGTAATTCGCCACGGCTTGGGCTTGAGTGACGTAATTAACGCTCGCCACATTGGGGCTGGCTAGTAGGGCGTGCTCAAAATCATTGACTTGGTCTTGGGTGGTGGTACTGAGCAAATAAACCGAGACATCAATTTTATCGGTCACGCTTTTGATAGTTGAACTAAGCGCTGAGTTAGAAATATAGGAGAACGTCATCAGCACAAGGGTCACCGTCATAACGGCCGTAGCCGCCACGCTCAACCAAGCATTGCGCAAAAAGTTCCGAAAACCGTCCTGGGAGATCCGCCAGAACGTGATCATAGACTAACCCCGATTCTGGTTATGAAGCGATTTGGCTGCTTCAGGCCAAGGAAGCTCGAGTATCCCACCTGAGGCGTACTAAAGTTGTACGTTGAAGGAGAAACGCAGAGCTGACGCTGGCATGATCGGTCAAATAGTTTCATAAAGCGTACCTCCCCTGTTGCTCGTCTTTGATGATTCGACCGCGGTTAATGGTAATAACCCGCCGCTTTAGAGCATTAACGATTTCTTTGTTGTGGGTGGTGAGTAAAACAGTAGTTCCAAACTTGTTGATTTTTATAAGGAGCTCGATGATTTCCCAGGCGTTTTTGGGATCAAGGTTGCCAGTTGGTTCATCGGCAATTAAGATCTTGGGTTGTCTAACTAAGGCCCGGGCGATGGCAGTCCGCTGGCGCTCTCCGCCGGAGAGTTCCTTAGGGAAATTGTCGCGCTTTGAAGTTAACCCGACTAGTTGCAGGACCTTGGGCACGGCACGTTTAATTTCGCGGTTGCGGACCCCGCCAACTTCCAAAGCAAAGGCCACGTTTTCAAAAACGTTGCGGGCGGGTAACAGTTTAAAATCTTGGAAGACTACGCCAATGCGGCGGCGCAAGTGCGGGATGTTGCGAGCTGGGATGGTATCGTAATCAACGCCACCGACAATGATTTTGCCGGAAGTTTGGATTTCCTCACGGGTCAGTAATTTTATTAAAGTCGACTTTCCGGCCCCGCTGGAACCAACAATTGTAACAAATTCTTTGGGTTGAATGTGTAAGTTTAGGCCGCTTAAAGCCACCGAATTATTAGCATAAACTTTGGTTACGCGGTCAAACAGTATCACCAAGGTATTTTATCATACCTGTAGGTTAGCTGTTCTTTAGGTGTGACGCTACCCTCGTCTCCCGCTCCCACTTTTCCTACTCCCGCACCCTCTGCCCTGCGTCTTTGTCGTTCGGCCTCTCAAACTGGCTGGATGCTTGGATTAATAAAAGGTCTAGTAAGACCTTGGGGAGACAGTTTGTTTAGGCCGAACGACCATTATCTTTTTCCAGACAGCAGATTGCGAAGAAATAGATAGTGGGAGTACACCCATGAGCAATCTGCTCTCGATGATCTAGAAAAGAAACCTACCCCACCAATTTTTTTGTATCGACAGCAATAGAACGTATTACAGGGGTAAGAAATAAGAGCTTACACAAAAAATTGGTGGGGAAAGAAATTAGAACGTAGCCTACTGATGAGATGTATGCTTACACAAAAAATGGGCTGGGGGAAGCTGCTTATTTCTGGCTCTCCCCTAGCTGGGACTTCAAGTAGGCTTGAATGAATTGATCGATGTCGCCATCCAAAACACCTTGTGTATCACTAGTCTCCACCTCGGTCCGATGATCCTTAACTTTACTATACGGATGCAGGACGTAGGAGCGGATCTGCGAACCCCAATCGGCACTTTGGACAGCTCCGCGGATGGCCGAGAGCTTTTCCTCGTGTTGCTCAGCCATCAGCACCGCCAAGCGGCTCTTGAGTACAGCCATGGCCTTATCCTTGTTTTGCAACTGCGAGCGCTCATTTTGGATAGCTACGACCGTGCCGGTTGGCAAGTGGGTAATGCGTACGGCTGAGTCGGTGGTGTTAACCGATTGGCCGCCATGTCCACCACTGCGGTAAACATCGATCCGCAAATCTTTGGGGTCAATTTCGACTGATTCAGGTAAGTCAATTTGGGGAATGACATCAACTAGAGCAAACGAGGTTTGACGCAAGTTATCGGAGTTAAAGGGGCTCAGGCGCACTAGCCGATGAACCCCCTTTTCGCTCCGTAAGTACCCGAAGGCAAATGGTCCGTTTACTTCCATAGTGACACTTTTGAGTCCCGCCTCTTCCCCGGCTGAGCGATCTAAAATTTCAGTACTAAAATCAGCCTTTTCGGCGTAGCGCAAATACATGCGCTCCAGCATTTGAGCCCAATCTTGGGCGTCGGTACCGCCGGTGCCGGCATAAATCGAAAGAAGTGCCGAGCTTTTATCGTAAGGTCCGGCCAGCTTTAACTCCGTTTCACGGTTGTCGTATTCGGCTTCTAAACGTTTGAGGTGATTGGCTAGTTCCCCTAGCGCTGTATGATCCGGTGTGGTTTCAGCCGCCTGCAACTGAGCCAGTTCGGCCAGGTCCTGGACTTCCCTAGCCAAATCCTGCCAGCTCTCAATATGCCGGCGCAGGTGGGCTAATTCTTTCGTCACAGCGGTAGCTTTAGCCGAATCATTCCAAAAATCTTGGGCCCCGGCTTGGCTTTCTAGCTCTTCCAAATGTTTCCTATCGCCAGGCACATCTAATAGCCCCATCGCCTCTTCGATCCGGCTTTGGAGCTCCCCTGCTTGTTTTGCGATGTCGCTGGCTTCGGCCATAACCTGATTATTATAACGCTTTGAACCAAAAAAGACCCGGATAGGGTCTTAATTGGTTCGCTAGCCTTACGGCTAACGATGCGCCAAGTTACGGGCCCGAAGGCCCGCAATTGGGCATCACTTGAAGCGTTGGCGCTTTTGTTTAGCGCTTGATGTTTTTGAGCGCATCAACCAACGAGCGCTTACTCTTGCGGTAGGCGTGCACGGCGTAACCTAGTACACCAGTGCTCGTCACACCAGCTAGAGCGCTCTCGCTACCGGTTTGCGGTAAGTTGCTTTGGGGTGTCTGAGGAGTGGTCGGAGTTGGAGGGGTGGTAGGCGGAGTCTTCACGCAAACATTAACTGTTGCGGTATTGAAGAACTCGTTCATACCCTGCGGCCGGACCAAACCGACATTCTGCAAAGCGTGGCAACCGTCGCTTAGATCGGTCCCAACTTTAACTTGGAACCAAACGTAACCGACGGCACCCGGAGTATAGTTACCGACGTTAATGCCGCCGTTGGCGATATTGTCGTTGGTAATCTTGATCCCATTGGGGTTGGCTCCGTTCTTCAGCATGGTGGTACCGTTAACGTAAGTTTCGTGAGGCGGCAGGTTGTCGCCCACGATGACATTGTTCAATACCGTGTTACCTTCGTTTTTAAAGGTAATAAGGTATTCAACCGTATCCCCAGCGTTAGCGTTGATATCGGTGTGCCAGGTGGTATCACCGACTTTGCGAACTTGCTTGGTGATTGAAACACCATTTGCGACCACCCGCGCCATGACCGTAACGGTGGCTTCAAAGTTGAAGCATGGCTTGAGGTTCTCTAGAACTACTCCCCCACCAACAACGTTGTCACTGATATGTTGGGTTTGGTAGTTAATGTTGGTGTTATCACCAACGTTGTGGCGCCAGTAAGCGCTACCGGGAATATATTCCAGGTGAGCGTTGGCTAGCGACAGCGTTACCCCAGCAGTATCGGTTACGGTATTGGAATTATCGCTGGAAACGGTTCCGGTAATCGTTTGGTTAGTACCAGGATTAGTCGGAATGTTAATTTTGACTTTTAGATTGTTAGCGACTAGGCCACTGTCAGCTTCCTGGCGGTTGTGGTACCAAACTTGGACCTTAACCACGTCGTCAACTTTAGCAGCAACGCTATCTTTGTATTGAGTATCACCGGCAGTCTGATTGGCTACCTGGGTGGTACTTTCGATGGTGACATTAGCAGCTGTAGCGGTATATGGCATGGCCACGATACCCAGCACACTAAGCGCCATCGCAAATCGTTTGACTATTTGCATAGCAAACCTCCTTTCGGCCGTTAAGCCATCAAGAAATTCTTAAGTGATGTTGATGCGCTGGTTATCAAGGAACGCTTCTTGCGCCCATCAAGCTGAATAGTCAAAGATCATGAAATGTTTCGGCGAGGGGCCGGCCCTAGGATTTCTCCCAAGGTCGAGCCTCCTCGTCGATTGTGTCCTCAGCAGCTAGCGGTTGGATCCCCGCTGCATACTGTAGGGCTGCCGGAACTGTTCTGGCCGGTACCTTCCGAATTCTGGTCGGTACCGTGTGTGCCACCGCTCTGGTCGGGCGCGGGGCCCTGGACCTGACCGGTAGTGGTGTCGGCACCAGCCGAGCCCCCGGTGGTTGAACCGGAGTTGTTGCCGGCTGGGGAGTGGGCAATCGGTTGCGCTGGGTTTGGTGACCCAACCGGTTGGATTGCCTGGATGTTCTCCAAGCCACCCGGATTGTACCCGGGTACGTGGGCTTGGTGATGCTCCTGCACCGGCTGCTGGTCAGGCCCGCTCATGTTGCTACCGCACGTTGGTGCGGTCTGAGGGTCGGGATCCACGATGGCGCAGTTCTTCTTCGGCGGTACCTCCACCGACGGCGGAGGCGAAGCCTCGTTCGGTGGGACCGGCCGAATGGCCGTAACGCGAGAGTTGCCGCAGTCGGCTCGCACAATCGCGCATGGAACCAACGTGCCGTTCCGGGTCTGGAAGACCCAGTAACCGTCGTTAGCGCCAACCGTACGCCATCCATCAGCCGTCAGCACTTGGTGCGTGGCCTGGTTGTAGTAGGTCGTGCCCTGGATTTCCACAGGAACGGTGAACTTGACGAGGGTGTAACCCTCACCGTTCAACGCCCGTTGGAACTCACCCGGCATCGGCGCCAGGCACTGCTGCAGCCGTTGTCGCGTGGCCATCGACTCCGGAGAGGAGCCGTTGACGTAGGCGACCAACTGCGGCTTGACCATGATGGTCTGGTGCGTGAAGGCGGCGATGCCGCGCTCCTGAGGCGCACCATTCAAGTCGGCAGCGGCGCCGGTCTTGATTTGACCGGGCTTGAAACCGAAGGCCATCAGGCTCCGCCTGATGACGCGGTTCCGTTCGGCCTGGCTCAATCGCGTCCCGTTGTAGAAGCAGCGCTTCCGGCTGGTGGCCGGGAACGTCGCTCCCGGCTTGTACCCCTGGGGGCACTTGCCCGCCGGGCTGGCCAGGACCAACGTCGCGCCGCTCGTGCAGATGACGAAGCCGGATGTCAACCAGTAGCCGGTCGAGGCGTACCCCTTGGTGCAGGTTGTTCCCCGTACCGCCACGAAGCCCTTTGGCAACGTTGGCGGTTTGGTGCTGGCCTTCGGAGCCTCGGTGGTAGATGTCGGTTGGTAACCGTCGGCCGTGGCGGTGCCGTGGCCGTGGTGGATGTCGAAGTTGCTGACCCCATAGAAGATCAACGGGATGAGCAACAACAGGACGAACACCGGACGCAACCACAACCAGTGGCCGATGAAGGTGATGACGAAGGCCACTATGAGCAGCAGCCAACTGAGCACCACCCAGCCTAGGGCGTAGTGCGTGAACAGCCACCAATCCGCCGAACTGCCGACGAGCCACATCAGTGTGACCCAGGCCGTGATCGCCGTCAGGATGACCATCGAGGGCTTCAGGGGTGTCCAGTGCAACAGGATCGCAGCCAGCAAGCCGACCACTACCAGGCACCCAAACACCGTACTGATGCCGGTGAATACGTGCATGTTCCCTCCCCTCGCGGGGTTGGGGTCTCGGGGCAGGTGCCCCGGGACCGGTCGGTTGGGCTAGTTGCTGAGCCAGCTCAGAACACCCCTGCCCTTGAGCTGGCGTTCGACGGCCTTGACGAAGTCGTGCTTCTTGAGCTCGAGCTCGTACTCCGCCTGGTCGGGGAAGCTGTGGCCGCTGTCGCTCCACACACCGTTGTCCTCGACCCAGATCTCGAGCAGGTTGCCCGAGCCCTTGCGGACCGAGTACTTGCCGACAGTGCGGATGATCGAATCGTCCGTGACGGCCGGTGTAGTTGCCGACGGGTTGACCCCGTTGGACGCAGCCCACGTGACAGACTCGACGCCGAAGACGTCGGGCATGATCGACACCAGCTGGGGGTAGTCGGCCTTGATCTGCGCCTTGATGGCCTCGATCTCGGTCTGGTCCCCGCCAGCCTGGCGGATGTCGATGCGGAAGTGCGCCGCCTGGAGCTCATCGCTCTCGGTGGACGACACCTTCGCTTTCCTCTCGGCCTTGAGCTCGGCCGAGGTCTTGACGGTGGACATGGTCTTTCCTCCTCCCGGCAACGAGCCGGAACTCGCACCGGTTGGAGCCGGCGTGGATGGTGTAGCCGGCAGCGGTGCCGCCGGCGGAGTTGCTGTACCGGCTGCGGCCCAATCGTACGGACCTGCCGGCGGGGTTGCTGCACTGGTGCCGTCCCCCAATGGAGGGAGAGGGTCAACACCGTTGGTCCGCCCATCTTCGAGAGCCTCGAGTGCACCGTGTGTGCCGTACACCCGTACCAGGTCGATCCAGCGGTCGCGGTTCGCGGTGCCTCCGCTACCCGGCCAGAACAACAAGTAGTGCTCATCCGGATCGCCCGGATCACCGATTCGAATGACCTGGTAGCCATCGCCGGAATCCTCCAGCGTCAGCACCAGGTCGGTTGGCGTTGCCGGCTCCGTAGCTCCTACCGCGCGGGCAGTCGCTCCGACGTCGGCATTGGTCCTGGCTTGTTCCAGCAGGCGCTGGACGTCATCGCTCGACATTTCTATGCCTCCTCGAGTCCGAGATCCACGCGCTTGTCGTGGATGGTTTTGTTCATTCCGGCCTTGAGCTCCGCACCCATCTCAGGGTGAGCTGAGACGATTGAAGCTATCTCAGCCCGGAAAAGCTTTTCCCAGCTCTCGAAATCTCCGCGTGCCTTCGCCATTATTGCAACATGGCGATAGTGACGCATGGGATGACGAGGGCCAAGTCGGGTCGGCAAGAAGTAGACCGGGAAAATCTGAGAGATGAAGTTCTCCCAAATGTCTCCCCGGCTCTGCGCGAACGATGCGGCCGGATCCCGTCCGGCAAACGTCGGTCCGTCGCAGAAGTCGCAGATGGACTCGAAGTTTGCGGCTCCGGGACCAAGCTGCAGCAGCGACACGCGATCAGCGCGGCACTTGCTGCAAAGCCTGAGCAGCACCGATAACCGAGAGTTCCCCTCCATCATGGAGTCGTAACGCTCGGTGTAGTTGGCGATGCTCTGCTCGACTTCGTGACCACAAATTCCCGTGTAGGAGATCTGATCCAGCCCGCTGTAAAGCATGCGGAGCAGATCCTCGGCTGAGGGGGCTGTCCAGGAGTTGAGGTTCTCGATGTCCTCGTCGACGACCTGCTGGCAGGCAGACAGCCAAACGAGAAGCTCGCGCAAGCTCGCCAGCCTTTCTGGCGGGATCGCTGTGGTCTTTGGGACAACCATCTCACCTTTGCGCTTGATGCGCGGAAGATCGGGTGCTACCTCGGCCAGATAGGCCGTGGTGAAGTCCTTCAGTGACGTACTCCTGAACTCTTCGACGAGATCGTTCGCAGTCACCTCTACGGTGGGCTGAACGGACGAATCGCCCGAAGGACCAACAGCGATAGACGCTTCCCAGGCCGCTTGAGCCTGAGCTTCATCCACCTGTGCCGTGTCCTTTGCACCTTCCTTCGCGAGACCCGCGGCCACGAGGACTGCGAGCAATTCGTTGGGATCGTCAAGCTTGAGGCCCTTGGCCACAGTCCTGACTTGACGCTTCGGCATGTTCTCTCTCTTTCGTTCGGTACAGGTTCACAAGTGAGCCTGAATGGCTGATCAACATTCCGCCCTGCAGGGCGTTATTTTCTAGGCGCAAGCGCCTTCTCCGCCCTGCGGCGAAACCTTGTCCAGCCCCCTAACGAACGAGGGCGATACTGTTCTTAGTTGCTCGCTATGCGAGCAGAAGCCTACATGCGTTGCCTGGGCGGCAGACAAGCGCATGCAGAAACCTGCTCGCAAGCAAGCTTTTGTAGTTTTGGTTTTATGGTCTTAATGACCTTTGACTATTCAGCTTTCAAGGGCCGCCTAAACAAAGCAATCTGCCAAAGCAACAAAACTGCCACCTCACAGATCGTCCCTGGTTAGGGTGATAATTAAACATACCACTCTATGGAGGATTTGTCAATGATTTTTATGCTAAATTATAAGCATTACAATAATTATTGGGCATTATGCCAATTAGCCCCGGTGCTGTGGGGCGTTGATCATGCCACATTTTTTGTACTTTAGCCCGCTGCCACAGGGGCAGAGATCATTACGGCCGACTTTGGTCTTGTGGTCGCGTTGCTTGGGTTTGGCCTTAATGGGCTCACTTGAGGTCGAGGTTTGGGCGCTGGCAGCAGCTTTGGTTAGAACCGTCTCGACCGGACCGGGTGCTGGTGGTTCGGCGTGATCATGGTCGTGGTCGTGGTTGGGCCGCGCCGTAATTGAAACTTTAAAAATGGTCGCAGCCATTTCCTTCTCTAATAAATTAAGTAGCTGCTGAAACAGTTTAAAGCCCTCACGCTTGTATTCGACCAGTGGCTCGCGCTGACCAATGGCGCGCAGGCCAATGCCCTCACGCAGGCCGTCCATGGCCTCCAGATGCTCAATCCAGAGCCCATCAAGAATCCGTAAATAAGTCAGCCGCTCCAATATCCGCATATGCTCGGGCGAAAACTGCGCTTCGCGCTGATCGTAGAGGGTCTTGGCATAGGTTGCGAGCTCCCCCACCCACTCGGAGTGATGCGCCTTATGTAGTTTATCGACAATGGCTTGATCGAGCGGCATCAGGGCCCCCAGCACATCCAAGACTTTGGCTTCTTCAATGACTTGGGTTCGAACGTCGGTGTGAGCCGTTAGAATAGCCTGAAACTCTTCGCCTAGCATCCGTTCGACTTCAGGGCGCAAGTTTTGGTTTTCCAGCGCAGCCCGACGGCGGGCGTACATGACCTCGCGATGTCGATTCATGACGTCGTCGTATTCGACTAATTGCTTGCGAATATCAAAGTTGTGGCCTTCGACCTTCTTTTGAGCACTCTCGATCGAACGCGATACAATGCTATTTTCGATCGGGGTGTGCTCATCGACCCCCAGAGTCGTCATCATACTGGCAATGCGTTCGCCACCGAAGATGCGCATCAGATCATCTTCCAGCGAAACGTAAAATTGGCTCGAGCCTGGATCGCCTTGGCGGCCACCACGGCCGCGCAGCTGGTTATCGATACGGCGCGATTCATGGCGCTCAGTGCCTAAGACGTGCAAGCCGCCGAGACCCGCCACGCCTTCACCTAGCACAATATCGGTACCGCGACCAGCAATATTGGTGGCGAGCGTCACGGCCCCTTTGTGTCCGGCTTCGGCAATAATTTGGGCTTCTTCCTCATTATTTTTGGCGTTAAGGAGTTTGTGGGGTACGCCCTGGGAGTTTAAAATCTGGCTCATGAGCTCGTTTTTTTCAATCGAGACGGTACCGAGTAGCACCGGTTGGCCCTTTTGATGCCGCTCTTTGACGTCAGCAGCCACAGCCCCAAACTTACCCAATTCGGTTTTGTAAATCCGATCGGCCAGATCGCGGCGGACCATTGGCTGGTGGGTCGGGATGCTGGTGACTTCGAGAGCGTAGATCTTGCCGAATTCCTCGGCCTCGGTGGCAGCGGTACCGGTCATACCGGCTAATTTCGTGAATAAGCGAAAGTAGTTCTGGAAAGTAATAGTGGCAAGCGTTAGCGATTCCTGCTGGATTTTAACGCCCTCTTTGGCTTCAATAGCTTGATGCAGCCCCTCGCTATAACGCCGGCCGTACATCAAGCGACCAGTGAATTCATCGACAATGATGACCTCACCCTCGCGCACCACGTAGTCGCGATCTCGTTTAAAGATGGCTTCGGCCTTCAAGGCTTGCTCGATGTGGTGAACCTCATCGATGCGGCCAGCCTCATAAACGTTATCAACTCCCAAGATGCGCTCGATTGCCGCAATGCCATCATCGGTTAAACTAACCGCTCGCATCTTTTCATCGATGATGTAATGATCCTCAGCCTTGAGCCCGCGCGCAATCTTGGCGAACTGATAGTATTTATCAGTGCTATCCTCGGCCGGGGCCGAAATAATTAAAGGTGTCCTAGCCTCATCAATTAGGATCGAATCGACCTCGTCGACGATGGCATAATGCAGCTGGCGCTGAACCATTTTGCCTAGATCATCGACCATATTATCGCGCAAGTAGTCGAAGCCAAATTCGTTGTTAGTCCCATAAGTAATATCGGCCCGGTAGGCTTCCTGTCGACTAACTGGCCGCAGGTGATTTAAGCGCTCATCGATGTGTTCTTTGGAATCATACTCCGGGTCGTAGAGGTAGCCGGCCGGCTGCCCTTGATCACTTATTATCACACCCGTCGACATCCCGAGAGCGTGATAAACCTGCCCCATCCAACCGGCGTCACGGCGGGCCAGGTAGTCGTTAACGGTCACGACGTGCACGCCTTTGCCCTCGAGGGCGTTCAAATAAACCGGCAAGGTTGCCACCAAGGTTTTACCTTCACCGGTGCGCATTTCGGCAATTTTACCCTCGTGCATAACCACCCCACCCATCAGCTGAACATCAAAATGGCGTTGGCCGATCGAACGCTGAGCCGCCTCGCGCGCCAGCGCAAAGGCCTCGGGCAAGAAGCTGTCCAAAGCCTGAGGCTTGTCCTGAACCGCTTGCTTGAGCTCGGCTGTGCGATCCTTCAGAGCTTTATCCGATAACTTCTGGGCGGCGGCTTCTTGAGCGTTTATCAGATCAACTTTGGTCTGTAAACGCTTAATTTCACGGGCGTTGGGATCGCCCATCAATTTATTTAAGACTTTTAGGTTAACTGCCATGGCTCTCCAGGCAGCCATTGTACCATTTAGATCTGTGAGCGACTACTCCCCAGGCTCCCGTCCGCGGTTGAACAGCCGCTGCAGGTTATCTTTGGAACGGCGCAAACGCGACCCAGAGTGTTTGTCTTTATACTTTCGTATTTGAACCTTGAGTTTGGCCTCAACGATGTCAATCGCGGCATAAATATTAAGGGTCGCCTCCTTGGCATGGGCATTAGGGCCCGGCAGTTCAATAATCGCCTCACAAACAAACTTATTATCCTCGCGCCCGCTCGGGTCCAATTCAAGAATCACCTGACCGCTTAGATCACGGCTGTTTCTGGGTAAATAGCGATCAAGGCGCCCAATCTTGCGCTCAACATAGGCCACCACGTCGTCGCCCAAATCATAGTTTTTACTGGTAATGTGCAGCTTAATCATAGGGTGCTAGCTCCAAAGTATGGCCTCAGCGCCTGGGGGATATTAACTTCCCCGCTGGCGTTTTGATGGTTTTCGATTAGGGCGATGAAGATCCGAGAGTAGGCCATGGCAGTGGCATTGAGGGTGTGAACGTAGGTTGTTTTGGCTTCATCTGTGCGGGTGCGAATGTTCAAGCGCCGGGCTTGAAAGTCGGTACAATTACTAGCACTGGTTAGTTCCAAATATTTATTATCAACCGGGCTCCAATATTCCAGATCGTATTTTTGATAGTGCGGCGCGCCCATATCACCGGCGGCCGTCCGGGTTAGGCGGTACGGGATTTCGAGCTGTTGGCAAATTTCTTCTTCGATTGCCACCAATCGCTTCAGCCACTCATGGCTATCCTCAGGCGCACAGAAAATATACATCTCCAGCTTATCGAACTGATGGACGCGGTAGAGCCCGTGGCTGTGTTTACCGTAGGCCCCGGCCTCGCGCCGATACGATGGGCTTAAGCCCGCGTACTTTAGCGGCAGCTTGGTTGGGTCCAAGATCTCATCGGCGTGATAACCCGTCAGCGGCAGTTCGGCAGTAGCAATTAAATAAAGATCCTCGTCTTCAATCTTATAAACTTGGCGCTCTTCCCCCCTAGGTAAAAAGCCGGTACCGGCCGCCACCCGGCTATTTACTAAATGAGGTGGGCTTATCAAAGTAAAGTTTTGGGCTTCGAGCAGATCCATGACCAACTTGAGCACAGCCATTTCCAGCCGCACCGCTGGGCCCTTTAGGAAATAAAACTTATTGCCGCTGGTTTTGGCGGCCCGCTCAAAATCGAGCCAACCCTGGCTTTGGGCCAGACTGACGTGGTCTTTGGCGCTCGAACTAGCTTTGGCCTCACCCCAACGCTTCTCCTCGCGATTAGCTTCTTCTCCCCCCTTGGGGGTATCCGGTGCTAGCAAATTCGGTACGTCGGCTAGCATGGCCTCTACCTCGGCTCGAACTTTGGCCAGCTCAGACTCCCCGCCCTCCAATCGTTCCTTGGTTTGCTGTAATTTTTTCAGTTCAGCGGGCGTCGGCTTACCCTTAACGTTTAGCTCCGCCCGCCAGGCTTCAACCTCAGCCAGCAACTTTAGGCGCTTATCGTCTTGGGCTATTAGCTTTTTGGTATCAATCTTCAGGCCACGCAAATCGGCTGAGGTCTGATAATCGTCCGGGTGGGCTCTGAGATGTTTGATATCAACCATTAAGGATTAGTATAGGTGATATTGGGCTTGAAATAAATGTTGGAGGAAAGAGATTTAGGCCTCAAGTCGCAAGCGTTTGAGTAACCAATCGTGCTCTAAGCTGGCCAGAAACCAACCAGCCCGGGGGCCATGGTCTTGGCCGAGGATAACTTGATAGAGGGTTTGAAAAGCCTCCACTGGTGCAAGTTCGCCCTTGGCTTCATAGATAGCATCGTGGATGGCCTGAGCATCAGGCTGTTTTTGATCTGCGATCCGGTCGGCCAATTTGGCTAAAAAGGCCTTTTGAGGCTCGGTCAGGTTAACTTTTGGTAACTTAGCTTGAACCTCAAACTTAACTTCGGCTGGGGCATATTTGGCCAACCAATTTTTGACGTAGGCCAATTCTTTATCGATTACCTTGCCCTCAGCCGCACTAGGCTGCCAGCCGCTGCGTGCCAGAATGGCTAGGATTTCGGTTTTGTTGCCACTGGTGGTTTGATAGGCCGTAACCAGGTGATTGAACGGCACGCTGGTGATCACCTGCTCGGTTTGAACACCCACAGCAAATTGATAAGCTTCCTTGAACTCTTGGTTTTGACCGCTCTGAATTTGCGAAAACTCATCGATTAGTTTGAACAGCCCCAAGCCCGGATCAAAGTAAAGTGTCCGCTCCGGCCTGGATCGCACCACAAAATAACGCAAAATTTCCGGCGGCATGACTTCAAGCGCCTCCTTTGGGGTAATCAAATTGCCTTTGGATGAACTCATTTTTTTGGTATCGCCAATTAAGTGGATATTGGCATAACGAGCCCCTGGGATCGGCGGGGTGATATCAAAGATCTGGCGAGCGAACTCCACCCCCGTATCGTAAGATCCACCGGCCGCACCATGTTCTTGAGCACTAAAGGGCTCGACCATCACGCCCAGCTCGGCCCAGCGGGCTGGCCAATCCAAACGCCAGTTCAATTTGACCCGGCCAGCATCATAGGGCACGCCGGCTATGGTCTGCTGCTTTTGATCCCAATCTTTGGCATCGGCATTCGAGAAGATGTTGTTTTCATCCATAACCTGAACCGGCGTCCAATCTGGTGGCAGAGACCGGTTGGTCTGAGTAAAAATGGTTCTGACTTGATCGGCCTGAGACAGTACCTGCTCGATTCGTTTGGCCATGCGGCCGGATTTGTAAAGATCCTCGTAAGAGTGAATGATTTCGATTTCAGTAATCCCCATAGTTCGGGCGTAACCAATGAATTCTTGGAAGAAGTGCTCGGCGTAAGTTGGATGGCAATCACCAATCGGATCCGGGATCAAACAGATTGGCTGGCCAACGTAATTTTCGAATTCGGGCGGCAAAAAGTCATAACGTTTGCGTAATGGATCAAAGTTATCAACCACGTGGAGGTGGCGCACCTTCCGCCCAGCCTGCCTGAGCGCCCAAGCCAGAGCATCGGCCGTTAGGATCTCGCGAAAGTGGCCAATATGATACGAAGCCGACGGCGAAATCCCGCTAGAGATGACGATGTCGCCAGTTGGAAACTGTTGCCCAATGGCCTCAGCCGCCAAATCGAGCCAGTATTTGCTTACGGGTTGATCAGTCATAACCAGTATTGTACCAGATACAAAAACGCCTCCAAACGATGATGGAAGTTAGAACTAGCTTTCTGACGGCTGATTTACTGGCTGGTATTATTCCGAAAAGCGTTTTCTAACAACTCACGGTTTCTTAGAGCCCAGCGTATTCGTTGCCAACGCTTATCGGAATCACCGTAAATAATGTACATCATGGCGATAAATAAGGCGGCACTGAAGATGTTATTCAGTTCTCTGTCAGTTAATCTCACTGTTTGTCTATAGGCTGTGTAGAAAGCTTTTGCGTTAGTCTCATCATACTCACAATCTTCGGATACGAATTGCTGGATCAATGGGAAGGCTACATCGAGTATCCTCGTACCTATTCCAATATCGTCCCAATCTATCAATACAATACTTCCGTCTTCTTTCTGTATAGAGTTCACTAGAGCAATATCGGTGTGGATTAAAGCGGTTGGTAGGTCCTCAAATGACGGTAATGTTTCTAAGAGTTTCAGATATTCATAATGAAAACTTTTTCCGATAGTCAGTTTGGGTAAGTCTTGCTTGATTATTGTGGCTGGAATAAACTTCGTCGCATTTGGATAGCCATCAATGCTATTAAGCTCTGCTGTTATTTTACCGAGCTGAGCATAGTTCTTAGGGGTAGGAGCTGGTTCTTTACCTTCAACAAATTCTAGTAGGTAAGTGAGGCTGCCCGAGATATCTGCAAAAAGTTGGTCGTTATTTGTTTTTAGCAATCTAGTGATATAACGGAAGCCTTTAGTACGAAGGAAATCGAAGATTAGTAGATCGGAGGCCAGATCGTCCAGAGATTTCGATATATCTGCTGTTTTACAAATGTATCTGCCTTCACTTGCACTCAACACCTGAACGTGGCGCTGACCACCTACGCCCTTGAGCGATGAACCTAGTGAGACTCTCGTAAGTGGCCATTTATCTTCGATCATTGAGGGTTCGAGTTTCATATCTGTCCTATCATAACAAAAACCCTCCAAACGGTTATGGAGGTTAGAACTACTTCATAGAGTGAATAAACTCTATTAATACTTTTTGGGCTGATTGGTTGATAAAGTTGTCTGGAATCTCCTCAGGCGAAAACCACTTCCATGAATTGAACTTATGAGGTTCTTTATTAATCGGCTCTTGATTAGACTCGCAATAATACATATGAACTGTGTCTCCCGTCTTGGCTCCATTAACCGAGCCAATGTACTTCTCTATCCTTAAGTCTGATATGCCAACTTCTTCTTGTGTTTCTCGCCTTAGCGTCTGCTCAAGCGTTTCGTCCTTGTCACATCGACCACCCGGTACTGTCCAAACCCTGTTCCCCGTTGCGTATTCTCTTAGACCTAGAAGGATTTTGCCTTCTCGAAGAATAATGGCCACAACCGCTGTGTCTTGGTCACCCATTAAATCGAGCGGAATTTTCATGCCGTAAGTATAACAAAGTCAATCTACAAGGAGCTGCTCCAAAAGTAATGCTGTGTCGGCTAAGTGCTTATTACTAAGCCGGCCGATTATATCAGCGGCACTGTGGTACACAGTCATCAGGCTATTAAAGTCTCCCGTAACGATTGCGGTTTTGGCAATTATCTCAGGGAAGTCACCCAGTGGAAATGCCAGATTGATCAATCCGGGGTCTCGTTCGGCAATTGGTGGACCATCACCTACGCTGTCGACAACAAGTACTCCTTTTGCTTGGGCAAGCAAACCAGGATTAGCCTCATTAAACTGCCGGAAACAACGCCCCCAGTAAATCGGCTGATCGTACGATAGTTCTTCATTTCCTGCAAAAACAAACAGGATGCTCTCCAGGAGCTGTCGGTTCTTTTGTACCAGATCGAGCAATACTGCCACCCCAGCCGCATTATCGGTTGCTCCCGCAAAGTATGAATCATAGTGAGCGAAGATGATGTGGGTAGGATTAGTAGTGTTCCCGCATAAGATATTTTTGGCTGTGTAGTCAACCGGCTTTACTTTAACAACTCCCTTAATGTTTCTGGCCCTTATCACCTTCTCAACATCGAGCCGAGAAATGGCCAAGGCTGGTGCGAAGTAGAAGTTAGAAAGACAGATAGCATCACTCTTCGGGTTGAAGTTAATGTTTGGTGTTCTTAGAAAGTCTTGCGAACTAGTCAATGAGCTAATTAAGTTGCTGTTGTCATTAATCTCACCGCTCACCAGGCCGCATGGTAAACAATCAATGTTTTTACCATCAACAACTAGTTCGGCCTTGATGAAGTTAGGTGTCTGGCTTGAGAAGCTCTGGATGGTATGTTTAACGCTCAGGTTATCCAAGAGTCCAGAAAGTAAGCTGCTGGCCTTTTCCTCGCCAAGCCCAAGGCGATTCTCCAGTGAAGTTAATTTTTTGATTGTCTGGTTGATACTCATAGCTATTCCTATTTTAAATGATTTGGTTTCCCGAGCATGCATTGTTAGTGCATGCCCGGGACCCTTACTCCTCACTCGCGGAAGCGATCGAATACCGCTGCGCAAGCTCCTGGGTAGTCCAGAAACCCAGCTGTATATGGCAACCTAACGATAAGCGGTTTTACACCGAACGTTTGGCTTACGGCTTCGAAAGCCGGCCTAACGACTTCCGCCACAAAGCTGCCTAGACCCGACTCCGCATTTGGCCCACCATCGAAGTCCTCAAACAAGACACCGTGGCAAACGTATAGAGCCATTACCGCATGGTAGTAGTGTGGTGCCAAACGACCGGATCCGTTGGACCCAAATCGTACAGCCTGAGCTTGATTCCAGGTCGAAACATCGAAGGTATTGCCCGACATCTCGGGATCCAGCACCAACTGACGAGCCTGATCATGGACCTCTGGTAGACTTACCTCACCTACGCGGATACCGCCCAGGGTCTGGCCGGGCAGCTGTTGGTGATCTTTAACCAGCCAACTTCGCGAAGCCTGGAGTTTAGGCCGATGCACTCTTGGCCGAACGCAGCTCACCTTCTCGGGATTGGTGCTAGTGAAGCGCTCAGCCAGATAGGTTGGCCAATAAGGCCACAGATTCAGACTTGCAGCCGAATGCGCAAAAACCACGTCCTCCAACCGCGCAGTTGCAACATACCGATTTAGCGTGGCTATGGGTTTATCCTCTGGCCAGCCCCCTGGGAGTGACCCTCCTAGATAATCCAGAACCTGGTCCAACAATTCCCTGTTCTTACGCCTGTCGGCAAGTTCTGACCAAACTTTCTGCGGCTCGGTATACACAGTGCCTCCATTTTGTGGGGTAAAGGTGCTTCCTTGCTAGAAAAGAAAAATCCCTTCTAGGAAGGGATTGGGTGTGGTGTCTGAGAAATAAGTGCTTAGTTAACTCTGGGTACAACAACCAACCTCTTCCGGGAAGAGTTTGTGCTAAACCAGAAATGATAGTTGGATTTATTAACTTGCATGTCACTCACTCTAGCATAGACAAAACGTAAGTCAATTATCCGGGTGGTGATGGAAGTTAGAACTTTAGTGCTTGAAAGAGTACAAATTGTGGTAGTCTGCTAAATCTATCGAAGTAATATTCATCAACTTTCTTGGCTTCAACAACCGCTTTTGTTTCGACAAATTCCTCAACCCTAAATCCAGCTTCTTTAAGCATTTGAAAATGCATACTGGGTGGACCGACCCAAACTCTGATCGGATCACCGTTCGATATCGTAAATTCATGCTCATGTAATGCATAGTCATTGTAGTTCCCATAAACACGAGGCTTTTCTTTATTTTCAGAAAAGCCAAGTACTCTTGTACGAACACCGTCAATCTCAACTATCTCGGAAGACCATCTAACGGGGTGTGGGACGGAGAACTGGAATACCCCACCCTGTTTTAGAACTCGATACACTTCTCGATAGACACCAAGAGGACTATCTGTGTAGTCGATTGCTAAGCTGCTATATACAAAGTCAAACTCATCATCATCAAAGTCTAATTTATTCATGTCACCAACCTGGAATTGGTGATTTGGATATGTCTTGGTCGCCAAGTCAATTGATACTTTCGACGTATCAATACCAATCAGCTCCTTGGCCCCCTTCTCCACTAGCAACCTAGATTCCTCCCCAGTACCACAGCCAATCATTAAAACCTTCTGCCCCGCAAGCGGTGGTAGCATTTTCTCCATTGCTGGCTTCTCCACAAAACGGTGAGGCATGCTCTCCCCCTTTAAGAAGCGTTGCTGGCGTTTTTCTGCTACAGAATCATAATCATTAAATTTTGTCATGCCGCAAGTATAACAAAAACCCTCCGAATAATTGGAAGTTATAACTTTAATAATTTACAGAAAAGTCTGATTCTTTAACATCGCCAATGAGGCCAAGATACCATTCACCTGGCCTGAAATACTTGTTACCTACACGCTTAATGTCATCTGCGGTTACTGCGGAAACTCTTTTGTCATAATCAAAGACGTCCCAGCCCGAGTCGACCTGCAGACTATAGCGACTGTGACTGAGGGCTACGTCGTATGATGATTGTAAGTAGAGACGTGTTGATTTCACGATCTTGGCTTTGGCTAAGTCAATTTCTGCCTGACTCAATTTACCCTTGTATACACGTCGGAACTCCAAACATATGGCGTCTAAAATTTGCTGTAATTTCGCTTTCGCTGCCGTAGTCTCGACCGATATCCACCCTCCAGCCGCTAAGTTCACACTTTCTGCCCACACGGAATAGACCAGAGCCTGATCATGCCTAAGTACCCTTTGCAAAGACGAAGAACCACCGCGGCCTAAAACTGCCGAAATCACGTCGAGCGCCGCTTCATCTGCGCCTGCCATGGGACAAGTCCTAAAACCCAGGGTCAATTGAATCTGTCGGTTTTCCTTTGGGACAATTAGAATAGGCTTCTGGCGCAATACTTTTGCCTCGCCGTCAGAAAAATCTGCCCGCGATCGATGTAAGTTGCCGAAATGAATCTCTGAGAGATTCTCGGCATCTTGTTTGGATATACCACCAGCGACTACTACTACTCCCCGATCAGATGTGATAGTTTCACTAACAAAGCTAACAAGGTCATCGCGCTTCGATGCCTTAACTCCGGAAGTAGTGCCAACTCCATGCCGACCCAATGGCGTGCCTTGGAAATAAAGCCGGTTTTGAACTTCCCAGATTTGTTTGGAAGGATTTGCCTCCCACTCACCGACCTCACCCAAAACAGACTCTCTTTCGCTCACGATTGATTGTGGCAAAAAGAGTGAGGTAGTTAACATTTCTCCCATCATCTCGAAAGCAACCTCAGTATCTGCCGGATCACCAATAGCAATGTCTAGATTGATCTCTTCTTTTGGTGTATTGGCGTTGTACCATCCACCATATTGCTCGATGAAGGCCCCAAGCTCTGTACTTGAGGGAAAGCGCTTAGTCCCAGCTAATAGAAGGTGCTCTGAGAAATGTGCCAACCCTTCTTTGCCCGGTGGGTCATACTTGCAGCCTGCTTTGAAGGCTGCTCGCAAATGAATTGGCATATTTGCACGTTCAAACAAAACAACCCGCAAACCATTCTTTAGTGCAAATGTATGTTTTTTAATACCAAATGCTGCAAGGTCCATTTCTATATCATAACAAAAACCCTCCAGCCAAGCGGCTTGGAGAGCTTAAGTTAAGTGCATCTTATTCGATTCGTTTGATTTTGTAGGTGATGGAAGTTAGAACCCCAAATAGCTTTGTAACTTAGGCCTTTTGGGCTTTTCCCACTGCAATGTTAATTAATACAGAGCAAACGAATTGCCTAACTGGGACCACCCAGACTACTGCAGCAATTGAATTTACTGATAATAGTAGAAAAGTTGAAGCAAGTAGATTTAACCTCCAGGGCTTAACTGTTTCGAAACTAGGGTTCTTGAATGTTTTAACGACTAGTGGAATGAACGTGACAAAGGTCACAGCCGAGAGAACGTAAAGATTGAGCGCAGCATCTTTTGTATATGCCCATAGAATAAGTCCAGCTATTGCGCCCAGCAGAGCCACCTTATCCAACCAGTCAAAGTAAATTCGTTTGTTCTTATAAGACAGTATAATGATTAAGACATTTGCAACTGCGCCGACTAGCGTAAACGGCACTACTACCCAGACGTGCTCGGCAATCAAGGACACCAGCTGCGAAACCGTAATTAACGCCAAGACAGCAAAGGTCGCAATACTCACCACTACTTTACTTCTGGCAATATCAAGGACATACCACCCAGAACTTACCGAGAAGATAACTCCCGCTGCAATACCGCTAACAGCATGCCATGACATTCCGTAAGTATAACAAAAACCCTCCAGCCAAGTGACTTGAAGAGCTTAAGTTAAGTGCAACTTATTCGATTCGTTTGATTTTGTAGGTAATGGTGCCAGAGGGAACTTCGACTTCGACCTCATCACCCTTCTTGCAGCCCATCAAAGCTTTGCCAATCGGTGATTCGTTAGAAATTTTACCTTCATCTGGATTGGCTTCAGGTGAACCGACAATGTGATACTTCTGAACGCCCTCTTCCACCTCTACGTGCACGATCGAACCGAGTCCAACAATACTCGCATCTTTGGGAGCTTCGATGATTTGAGAATGCTTCAAAATATTTTCGATTTCAGAAATCCGACCCTCAACGAAGGCCTGCTGATCTTTAGCGTCATCCCACTGGGCGTTTTCGCTCAAATCGCCGTATTCTTTGGCTTCCTTGAGTCGAACGGCAATTTTGGGCCGCTGATTGGAAATCAGGTCGTCTAGCTCTTCCTTGAGCTTGGAGACGCCTTCAGTGGTTAAATAAAAGTCTTTTTTTGCTACATTCATGTTGTTTACCTCCTTGTGTGCCGGGGGTGTTAAAAAAAAATCGTCGGGCGGGCCCGAGCCTTCGATCTTCAACTAGTTTGTGTTTACGATCTTTCGCCTATAGATTTTCGCAAGTGTAATTGCAACTGTCAATAGTTATTATTGTCAAAATAAACCAACAATTTCTCCTAGTGCGGACTGAAATACCAGGCTAGAGTATCGCGCACCGCGGGAGCGGCAAAATTAGCGCCTTCGCCGGCGTTTTCGACGAGTGCCACCACTACAATCTGCGGATCATCGAATGGTGCATAGGCCTCAAACCAGGCATGGGGCTTACGGTTGCCAGTGGGGTCAGTTTCGGCCGTGCCAGTTTTACCGGCCACCGGCACCGGTATCGCCGGCTGAATGTAGCAGCAGCCGGTGCCGCTAGTGATGACCTGGCGCATGCCGTCGCGCACGACTTGCAGATTCTTTTGGCTAACCCCCAGCGGCCGAACCACTTCTGGTTGGATATCTTGGGTGACGTGGCCATTGTTATCGACAACTTGTTTGAGTAAGTGTGGCTTGATAATACTGCCACCATTGGCAATGGCCGAAATGGCCACCGCCATCTGCAGGGGCGAAACTAACATATCGCCCTGACCGACCGAAATATTATAGGTGTCGCCGGTGTACCAGGGCTGGTGGAAGGTCTTTTGCTTCCAGTCGGGCGTAGGCACCCGACCGCTGGCCTCCCCCGGCAAATCTATTCCGGTGATTTTGCCCAGCCCAAATTTGTTGTACCACGAGGTCAGGCGGCTGACACCTAGACCTTGGATGTTACCAAAGCCACCACCGACAGTGTAGAAGTAAATGTTTGAGCTCAGAGCAATCGCTCGGTAAAGATTGAGGGTGCCCAAACCACTATGTTCGTAGCCGTAAAACCGGTAAGTGACACTGGGGTTGTAAGGGTTCGGGATCTCCAAAAAACCTTTGTCGGTCACAGTTGTTTCTGGCGTGATGGTTCCCTCCTGCAGCGCCGCTGAGGCTACCAGCGGTTTGATGATTGAGCCAGTCGGATAGGTGCCACTAATGGCTTTATTGAACAGGGGCTGGGCGCTGTCATTGACTAATTTTAGATAGTCGGCTTGGTCGATGCCATGAGCAAATTGGTTGGAGTCGTACCCCGGCAGGCTGACCAGCGCCAAGATCTCACCGGTTTTAGGGTTCATGGCCACCCCAGCCGCTCGCCTGGTGCCAGATTTGGCCAGCGACGACTGAAGCGCCTGGGTCAACTTGGCTTGCAACCCTTGATCGATTGATAACACAATACTTGAGCCAGGTGCAGACTCTCGGCTGTCTAGGACCTTAACGGGTCGGCGATTGGCATCGACTTCGGTCTGTTCGCTGCCGTTGGTGCCTTTTAGGGTGGCCTCATATTGATTCTCGATGCCGGCCTTGCCAATGTAGTCGGTCGGCAGATAATCCGGGTGGTTTTTAAGGTCTGCTGGGCTGACGCGGCCAGTGTAGCCCAAAATGTCCCCCATTAAACCACCGTCTAAATATTGGCGAATCGGGTTAACATCCAGACTAAAACCAACTAAACCATCACTTTCTTGATCAAACAGCAAGGCTTGATCGCGCGGCAAGTCACTTTTAACCAACTGGGGCTGGAGCGGGTTGATGTTGGTGGCATTAGCCAGATTGGTGAGGGTTTCAGCATTTACTCCAGTAATCTGACTAACACGGCTAAATATCTGGTTGCGCTGATCGGCGTCTTTAGGCACAAGTTGCGGGGTAATGGTGACATCAAAGCTGGCCACGTTTTTGGCTAGGGCTTGGTGGTTGCGATCATAAATTACTCCTCTTGGTGCTCGAGTAATCTTTTGTGAAATGCGATTCCCTTCGGCTAGGCCTAGGTTTCGACCACCTTGAAAGATCTGCAACCGTAACATTTGCAAGACCAAAATTAAGAAAGTTGCTGCCACCACAGCGCCCAATGCCATGATTGGTCGACGGTTGGTAGCCTCTTCGACCGGTGTGGCCTCGGCATCAGCCGGCAAAATCGCATCGGCCCACCGCTCATGTTTGGAAGTATCTCGAACTCGGATATGGTGGCGGCCGCTGAGCTTGGGAACGTAGCTAAAGAGTGAGCGTTTTTTAGCCACGTCTGATCTTGGGATTAATAACGTATTCCGGTGCCGAGCGCCCGATTGCTCTAGACATTGCCCATTTGAGCGGCACTAGCATTATCAAATTCAAACAAATTTCAACCAGGACGTGTCGGCCAATGTAGTTTAGCGGCAGACTAATATGCAAGAAAGCCAAATTGGCTAAAATCGCCAAATTAATCATGAGCGTTGCCCCAATCACTAGACTAGCCAGTAAGCTCAAATTATCGAGGTCGCTGCCCAACTGCCCCAGGACCGCCGTAATGAGGGCAATCAGGACATAGAAAGCGGTCCGTAAACCATAATCGCTGCCACTACTTGCATCTAGGAGCGCACCAATGGCTACAGCCAGACCTAAGCTGGCCGTGACCGGTAGCCTGGCTGCCAGTAATATGACGCAAACCAGGGCCAGGTTCGGTACCACGCCCGCTAGCCCCAAAGCTGGCAGAGTAGCAACTTGCAACCAAACTACAACTAAAGCGATGATCGCAGCTCTTACGATGTTCACGATGCTACCATCACAAAGACCAGTTCCAATTTAGATACCCGGATGGTCGAAGCCACTTGTGCAACCTGGAAGACTTGGTTGTCACGCTGATCGACAGATTCGACTTGCCCGATGATGATGCCTTTAGGGATATCACCGCCCAGGCCACTGGTTACAATGGTATCTCCAGGGCTAACACTGTCGCCTTGGGCGATTTTGTCCATAACTAAGCCGCTCCCCAACTGGCCGTGGACGGTGCCACTAGCCCGACTGGCTTGATCAATACCATTAACCTTAAAGTTGGGGTCGCTTAACAAAAAGACTTTGGCGCTGGTCCGGCTAGTTTCGGAAATGGTGCCGACCAATACGCCATCAGCCACGACGGCCTGGCCGACTTTCAGGCCGTCGTTTGAACCTTTGGCGATGGTTAAAAATTGGCGAAAGTTATCGGGTTGGTAGCCGATAACATCGGCTGCCACCAGCTGGGCACTGGCTGCTCCACCGATTTGGAGTTGACGCCGTAAAATGTCATTTTGCTGGCGAATCTCGGTATCGTCGGCTAAGCGTTGTTTTAGAGTATTTACTTCTTCTTGCAAGCGAGCATTATCGCGCTGCAAATGTCCGATCCCAGTAATTTGTGAGCTCCGGCTGGAAATCGAACTGCCGATGTTACGAAACAGCCCCCGCACTGGCGTAGTGGTGTAATCCAAAGCCGTGGTTAGAGGCCGCAAATAGCCGAGCCGCCCCAACACTACCACCCCCACGGCAATCGCGATGGTTATAATGATGGTGCGATTACTCGGTTTGCGCATTACCTCGGAATCTTACCAAACTGAGTTGGCACCAAAATTTCTTTTAGACTATCCAAGTCTTCCAAAACTAAGCCCGTACCCCTAGCCACACTGGTTAAGGGATCATCAGCTATCACAACTGGCATCTTGGTTTCGCGGTGGATCATGAGATCGAGGCCTTTGAGCAAAGCCCCGCCGCCAGCCAGCACAATGCCGCGATCCATAATATCGGCCACTAGTTCGGGTGGAGTCTCTTCGATCGTAATTTTGATCGATTCAACAATGGCCCGCACGCTTTTGGTTAGAGCCCGGCGAATCAGATCATCGCCGACCATGATTTCTTTAGGCAGGCCGGTCACCAAATCACGCCCGCGCATCGGTATTGGTGTCGGTTTACCCACTGGGTAGGCTGAGCCAATGCCAATTTTGATGTTTTCGGCGGTGCGCTCACCAATCTGTAAATTAAACTCTTCGCGAGCAAATTGAATAATGTCATCACTCAACTCATCGCCGGCAATGCGCAAGCTCCTTGAAGCCACAATACCCCCTAGCGAAATTATGGCCACCTCGGTGGTGCCGCCACCAATATCGACGATCATGCTACCGGCGGCATCTTGGATGGGCAGGCGACTACCAATGGCCGCGGCCATTGGTTCTTCAATCAAGAATGTTTGGCGAGCCCCAGCGTTGCTAGCGGCATCCTCCACCGCTCGTTTCTCGACCTCGGTAACGCCTTGGGGAATGCCAATCACGACTCTGGGTCTCGGGAATATGGCGTAACTCTCCCGGTGGACCTTCTCGATAAAATACTTAAGCATCTGCTCGGTGACTTCAAAGTCACTAACGACTCCATCGACCAAAGGCCTGGTCGCCACAATGCTGGCCGGGGTTTTGCCAACCATCTTCTTGGCCTCATCCCCAATTGCCAAAACTTGGTTGGTCTTGGTATTGACCGCTACCACGCTGGGCTCGTTTATAACAATGCCCCGTCCACGCACATAGACCAGCGTATTAGCTGTACCTAGGTCAATGCCAATGTCATGACTCAGCATGCCTAAAAAGCGATTTATCATCGTTCCCAACAATTCACATCTGTTAGTTTATCAGGAGTGGATAGGAGCCACAAGCTTTATTAATGTATTCAGGGCGAACACAAATAGTCGGCGATTTGACCCGTATTCTACTCCTGTAAAGCGCTAATACTTAGTTTTTGTGTTCAAATTTAAGCTAAAAATGTGAACACCCCGTCGCAGTGACGGGGTGTCTTACATAAGGCCTTTAGCTAAGTGGTGCGGGATTACCAGCCCGACCTCCTTGAGTGCCCACCGACACCGGCCCCTGGTCCACCACTGCGCCGACCAACGATCAAAACCAGCTGGTAGGCCAGGCGGTACAATCAGCTCAAGGTTGTAGTTACAGTCCTTAATCAAACGCTCGGCAATGGCCTGGCAACGAGGGATGTGGTGAGCAGTTGCCCAAAGGGCTGCACGTTGGTGACCATCCTCAACGACTGCCTGAAGCTCTTGCCTCAAGATCTCGTGAGTTGTGATACGATCGCCTATGCTACCGAACTGATGAACCAAGTCCGTCGGGAACCCCAGATCCAAGACAGAGCCAACTAACTCTGCTTGCAGATAAAGTTCGATTGACCTGGGGGCCCGGATGAAGATTTCGTAGGCCATATCCAAATTACTGGGTCCGGGAGTAGGACTTAACAGTTTGAGGTCGCGGAATCCGAAGGCCTGTCCTAGCACGCAGTCGGCATCTGCCAGGTCACCTTGCGGTTGGTAGCGGCCCGAGGCCGCCTGACGCATCAGCCTTAGCATCTTGGTCATACCTTGTCTTTTTCTCGAGAATGGAACCACTTAAGGGACTCCAGTCCCCGCGCCTCTAGTTCGTGACCGCAAATGCACAGACCATCGTGCCCTTGCCCTAAGGCGCAATCACATCTCGAGAGCCACCTTGCATAGATTGGATTGCAAAGTGGCAACAGCTTCCAGCATGGCCCCATTAGAGCCTCCTTGGGAATTTGAAGGAACGCTGGTCAGAATACCAGGATTAGGCGGCTTTGTCGAGCTTTATTAGTTTAGATTCTTTTTGATCACGTTGTTTGACTTCGACCGAATCCTCGGCCAAGGTTTTGGCGCTAACGGTCCAGCGCTCGGGGATGCCAATCAGGTCAGCGTCGGCGAATTTGACGCCTGCTGATTCATTGCGGTCGTCGTAGACAACTTCGCGCCCGGCTTTGATTAATTTGTCGTAGAGTTCATCGGCCGCCTTAGTAACTTTGGCGTCATCACCCAAACTAATCAGGTGAATCTGAGCTGGAGCCACCACCTCGGGCCAGATAATGCCCTGTTCATCGTGATGTTTTTCAACGATGACGCCCATCACCCTGGTAATGCCAATACCGTAACAGCCCATTACTGGATAATGCTTGGTGCCTTTGTCATCAACAAATCCCAGATCAAAATCCTTGCCGTACTTCTGACCTAAATCGAAGACGTTACCCACTTCGCTAGCCTTAGCGGCTTTCAACTTATCCTGACTACACTTCGGGCATTCATCGCCAACCTTAACCTTGGCGATCTCGACATTTACGCAGAAGTCACAATTGTCGCAATAGAGGATATCGTCCTCGCCAGCGTCGGTTAATACCATAAATTCATAGGAGACTTTCTCGGTAAAACCACCGCCGGCCGCCTCGGTTACCTTGGCCACTAACCCTAACCGATCAAAGATCTTCAGGTAAGCCGCCTTCATGACTTCGTAAAAACGATCGAAATCAGTTTGATCGACATGAAAGCTGTAGAGATCTTTCATGAAAAACTCGCGGCCCCGCAGGAGGCCCGATTTGGCCCTGAGCTCATCACGATACTTCCAGGAAATTTGGTAGACGGCCAGGGGCAGCTGTTTGTAAGAATTGACCCGACCCAAGACTAACGGCGTGATAATCTCCTCTTCGCTTTGGCCCAGAGCATATTCGCGATCGGTCCGGCTCTTGAGTTTAAAGAGCACATCGATCTTATCCCAGCCGCCGGTCCTGACCCAATTAGCTTTAGGATGAAGCGCTGGCATTAAAACCTCTTGGCCACCAACCGCATTCATCTCCTCTCGTACAACGCCTTCGATTTTGCGTAAGACGGCCAACCCCAGCGGTAAGTAGCTATAAACCCCAGCCATCAATTGGCTAACAAAGCCAGCTCGAGTTAGGAGTTGATGATTGAGGCTTTCGCCTTCACCTGCCTCAGTCTTACTAGGGTGTACAAAATTTTGTGATAATTTCATTTATGAATCAACGCGGTAAAGGCAATGTAGTTATTAATCATGTGTAGGAAAATCCCCGGCCAGATACTGCGCAGCTTGTAGTACATCATACACAATATCAGGCTCAAGATTAAGGTATAGACGCCAACGTTGAGCTGCCAGTGAGCAATCGCAAACAGCAGGCTGGTGATAATGGCACCGAGAATGATGCCCCAACGCTTGGTTAAGGCCGGGAAAATAAAGCCGCGGAAGATGATTTCTTCGATGAAGGGCGGGATAACAACCAGCGCCAAAAAACTCAGCCGCAAGGCCCCAGTACCTTTCGGTTGAGTAAATTCATTGACCTGAGCCTGGTCAGCATTGAAGTGCGGGAAAAATAGGCTAACGATTGCAAACGAAAGCGCCACTAGAATTAAAAAGGCAATTAAGGCGGCAGTTACATAGGCGATGGCCCGACCGATTTTTACCCGGCGCAGGCCAACCGCGCTCCACCCAACGTGATAACGATCAAGGATCAGTTTGACTAGTAGCAATCCGACCAAAGCATCGAGTGCCACCATGATAAAGTTAACGGTGATATCGCTAGTGCCAAGCAGATTCAGCCAGTGGTGGGCAGCCGGCCAAAACGTTGCGGCCGTTGCTAAGAGGGCCCAGACCGCCAGTGGTACTAATACCCAAGAAGCCGCAAAAACGGCCAGAGCCTCACTGGTTTTCCAGGGGACTTCGATGACGCGTTTCATAAATACCGCCGAACGTCGATGATGGTTATTAGCGCCATAAAAATCAATAACCCAATGAAACCGTATTTATGAATCCGATTTTCAGCCGCTTCGGAGAGACCTTGGTAGCGTGATTTGGCCAGCACCAGCGCCAAGCGGCCGCCATCCAGGGCTGGAATGGGCAAGATATTAATAACGGCTAGCGAAATCGTGATGGTTAAAACGAACAGCCATAAATAGGTCCAACCCAAATGGACGATGCTATTTAGAATTACCACGATACCAACTGGTCCCGCCACTTCGGCGCTGGCTCGGTGGTGCACAACTAGACCACCGATGAGAGCAGCCAGCCCAGCCAATGTCCGCCAGACTAACTGAACGGTGATACCAGCAGCTACCACCGGCGCCCATAAACCATAGCGCTGGCTCGATACCGCTAGCGGCGTTACGCCAAGATAGCCGGTTTGGCCAGCCTGTTGATTTAGCTGCGTAGTGACTGTTTGGGGCTGGCTAGAGCGCTTTTTTATCACTAAACTAACAGTCTGCCCAGCGTGAGCTTTGGTAAAGCTGGTCAAATCGCTCTCAGTTACAAAAGCTTGCCCGTTGCCGGAGAGAATTAAAGTGCCAGGACTAATACTGGCTTGGCTGGCCGGAGAATTCTTGATGACATCTGCTGCCATAATGGCCGGGGTCTGGGCATAGCTGGGATGGCCAATATTAAACTGCCCATCAACTAGTTTTGGTAAACCAGCCAAGGCTAGGCCGACCAAAATAACATAGCCCAACAAAACATTCATACTAACGCCGGCGATTAAGACTTTGACCTTGGCACCGAGACTAGCAGCATTGAAGCTGCCTTTGGCTTGTCCTGGCTGATCCTCGCCCTTCATCCGCACAAAACCGCCTAGAGGTAACCAATTAATAGAGTAGAGGGTTTGACCCCGTTTAATGCCGAATATTCTGGGCGGAAACCCAAAGCCGAACTCTTCGACCTCAATGCCATTACGCCTGGCTGCCACAAAGTGGCCCCACTCGTGTACCAACACGACAGAGCTAAAAATGACAATGATTAAAAGTATGGATATGATCATATTCCGAAACGTCTCACCCGTTCGGCGTAATCCTTTAAGGCCTCATCCAGGTCACTTACGGTAAAGGCCGGCCAATGTTTGTTGCTCTTAAAATATAACTCAGCATAAGCGCTTCGCCAAAGCATAAAGTTGCTCAAGCGCTGCTCGCCGGAGGTTCGAATAATGAAATCGACGTCGGGAATTTCGGGGTGATACAGGTGTGCTTGAATGGTATCTGGTGTAATTTGGTCTGGATGGATTCCGGCTTTAATGATCTTTTGTACGGCTTCGGTGATTTCGGTCTGGCCGCCATAATTCAAGCACAGCGCCAGTGTGCCATGACTATTGTGCTTGGTTTTTTCCTCGGCCTGATAAATGGCTTTAAGGATCTTGGGACTTAAGGGTACTTCTTTGCCCAAAAAGACCAGCCGGATATTCTTTTGATGAAACTCTTCGACTTCTTTAGTAGCAACCCAGTAAAGCAGATCCATCAGGAATTTGACTTCAATCGGTGGTCGTTTCCAGTTTTCGGTTGAAAAGACGTAGGCCGTTAGATATTTAACGCCGCGATCTAGAGCGGCATCAGCAATGGTTTTGAGGGTCTCGTACCCGTAGCGATGACCTTCTAGTTTAGGAAAACCATTTTCGAGAGCCCAACGACGGTTACCATCCAAAATCAGCCCAAGATGTCTGGGTACAATCGATTCGTTGTTAGTTTGGGGTGTCGGTTTTGGCATCGCCGGTCGTACTAGACTTCCATAATCTCTTTAACTTTGGCCGCCTTAATGTCATCAAGCTTGCGGCGATAGTCATCGATTCTTTTATTCAGTTCGTTTTCGGCGAATTTGAGATCATCTTGGCTGGCAGATTTAGCTTGCTCAGCCTTACGAGCCTCATTCAAGACGTCATGACGAATATTTCGCAGGGCCACATGACAAGCTTCGATCTGCTCCCCCACCTGTTTGGTCAACTCGGTCCGGCGCTCCGTCGTCATTGGTGGCAGATTCAAGCGGATAATAGCGCCATCATTGCTGGGGTTGAGTCCTAGTGATTGGGTCTCGCGGATGGCTTTTTCGATTACTGGAATCAAACTTTTGTCCCAGGGCGAAATGGCAATGGTATGAGCATCGGGCACGCTCAAGGTTGCGACAGTTTTCAGTGGTACCATCTGGCCATATTGCTCAAGGGTGACGCCATCGATCAAAGCCGTCGAGGCCCGGCCCGTCCGAATCTGGCGCAGGCTGTCTTGGAGGTGGTCTACGGCCTTGTCCATCCGTGGGTTAGCCTGATCTATGATGCCCTGGATCATCTAGACTCCTAATTCGTAGCGGGCAAAGCGTTTGATTACGACATTCTCGCCCAATTTAGCAATTAAATCAGTTTGCAAAGCCTCAATTGTCATATCCGGAGCCTTAATGAAAGGTTGTTTGGTTAAACAAGTGCTAGCATAAAATTTGTCCAATTTACCACTGATAATCTTGTCCAGCACATCCTTGGGCTTGCCACTGCCAGCTTCGGCCGTATAAATGTCTTTTTCTTTGGCGATAACTTCAGCCGGCACATCCTCGGGCCTAACATAATCCGGAGCGGTGGCCGCTACTTGCATGGCGATGTCGTGCACGAAGGCCTTAAAATCGTCGGTTCTGGCCACAAAGTCGGTTTCGCAGTTTACTTCCACCAAAACGCCAATCCGGCCAGCGTGAGTATAGGATTCAATCAAGCCAGCGCTGGCTGTGCGATCGACCCGTTTAGCGGCACTGGCTTGCCCGGCCTTGCGCAAATGTTCAATGGCTTTTTCCATATCGCCGCCGGCAGCTTCCAGAGCCTCCTTGGCCGCCATCATGCCGGCCCCGGTTTGATCGCGCAATTTCTTAACATCGGTAGTGTTAAGCGGCAACTTCAGCCTCCTCCTTGGGTTTGGCGCTGGCCTGGTACTTGGCTGCTCCGCGTTTGGCGGCATCAGCAATGGCCCCGGTGATCAAGGTAATTGATTTAATAGCATCGTCGTTAGCCGGAATCGGGTAATCAATCAGATCCGGGTTGGTGTTAGAATCGGCAATCGCCACCACCGGAATCCCCAGCTTGCGTGCTTCGTTAACGGCAATGATTTCGCGCGGCACATCAACCACAAATAGGGCCTGTGGCAGCTTGTCCATTTGTTTAATGCCGCCAAAGATGCGCTCCAGTTTGGCAATTTCATCATCAACGCCAGAGGCTTCCTTCTTATTAAACTGCTCGGCCACTTCCCCACTCTCAACTTGCTCTTCCAGTCGGATCAACCGTTTGACCTGGCTTTGGATGGTTCGGAAATTCGTCAACATCCCGCCCAACCAGCGCTCAGTTACATAGGGCATGCCAGCGTCTCTAGCCGCCCCAGCCACAATGGCTGCCCCTTGGCGCTTGGTCCCGACAAACATAATCGCACCACCACCTTCGGTCAGCTGCTCGACAAATTTAATGGCATCCTGCAAGGCCGGCAGTGTCTTGGTCAAATCGATAATATGCACGCCGCCCCGGGCGCCATAAATAAACGGCCCCATTTTGGGGTTCCAGCGCCGGGTTTGGTGACCAAAGTGAGCCCCGGCCTCCAATAATTCTTTTAATGTTGGTTCAGACAAATCAGATCCTTTCCTTCGCTCGCCGACCCACTTGGGTGGGAGGATGAAATGGCGAGTTGATGATTAATGATTTCAACTCAAGAACTATAACAGAATTGACTCTGGTTGCCAACACAAAGATGCCAGATGTTACACTTATTACTCTTGATCAAACACGTCAAACCTGTTACACTACTCAGGTTATGAAAACCGGAATTCACCCCGAATATATGACCACAAAGGTGCACTGCAACGGCTGCGACACCACCTTTGAATCGACCTCTACGGTCCCCGAGATCACCGTTGAGATCTGTTCGAATTGCCATCCGTTCTATACTGGCAAGCAAAAACTGCTCGATACCGCTGGTCGGGTCGATAAATTTAACGCTCGCCGCACCAAAGCTAGCCAACTTCAAGAAAAACAATCCAAGGTTCGCAATAAAAAAACTGATCCCGACCTAGCTGAAGTTCAAGACGAACTCCAGGCCGATACCGTCGAAACTGCCCCCGAAGCTCAAGACAGCTAAATTACTAGACGGAGGAGCTCTGCTACTATTAAGGCAGGGCTTTTGCTATGGAACAAATGATCGAAAACATTTTGGCGGAGTATGAGACGAACGACTTAAAGTTGGTTGATCCAAGCCTGGCTGGTACGCCGGAGATGGTTAAATTAGCCAAACGCCAAGCTCAACTGGAACCAATCGTTGAGCAAATAAGGGCTTTGGCTCGCTTTAAGTCAGATATGGCTGAAACCAA
>DATIHN010000004.1:37500-38844 GCA_035480635.1 Candidatus Saccharimonadales bacterium | reverse complement strand
GTCCATCCCGGTCCTCTCGTACTAAGGACAGCTCCTCTCAAATTTCCTACGCCCACGACGGATAGGGACCGAACTGTCTCACGACGTTCTGAACCCAGCTCGCGTACCGCTTTAATGGGCGAACAGCCCAACCCTTGGGACCGACTACAGCCCCAGGATGCGATGAGCCGACATCGAGGTGCCAAACCTCCCCGTCGATGTGGACTCTTGGGGGAGATAAGCCTGTTATCCCCGGGGTAGCTTTTATCCGTTGAGCGATGGCCCTTCCATGCGGAACCACCGGATCACTAAGCCCGACTTTCGTCCCTGCTCGACTTGTAGGTCTCGCAGTCAAGCTCCCTTATGCCTTTGCACTCTACGAATGATTTCCAACCATTCTGAGGGAACCTTTGGGCGCCTCCGTTACACTTTAGGAGGCGACCGCCCCAGTCAAACTGCCCACCTGACACTGTCTCCCGGGTCGATAAGACCCGTAGGTTAGAATTTCAATACAGTCAGGGCGGTATCCCACCAGCGCCTCCACCGAAGCTAGCGCTCCGGTTTCAATGGCTCCCGCCTATCCTGTACAAACTGTACCAAAATTCAATATCAGGCTACAGTAAAGCTCCACGGGGTCTTTCCGTCCTGTCGCGGGTAACCTGCATCTTCACAGGTACTATAATTTCACCGAGTCTCTGGTTGAGACAGTGCCCAAATCGTTACACCTTTCGTGCGGGTCGGAACTTACCCGACAAGGAATTTCGCTACCTTAGGACCGTTATAGTTACGGCCGCCGTTTACTGGGGCTTCAGTTCAGAGCTTCGCTTACGCTAACCCCTCTCCTTAACCTTCCAGCACCGGGCAGGTGTCACCCCCTATACTTCGCCTTACGGCTTCGCAGAGAGCTGTGTTTTTGCTAAACAGTCGCTTGGGCCTATTCACTGCGGCTTTCCGTTAAGAAAGCACCCCTTCTCCCGAAGTTACGGGGTCATTTTGCCGAGTTCCTTAACCAGAGTTCTCTCGCACACCTTAGGATTCTCTCCTCGCCTACCTGTGTCGGTTTGCGGTACAGGCACCTTTTATCTCGCTAGAAGCTTTTCTTGGCAGCGGGGAATCAAAGACTTCGCTCCATAAGGAGCTTCCCCATCACAGCTCAGCCTTTACGATAAGCGGATTTGCCTACTTATCAGCCTAACTGCTTGGACGTGCACAACCAATCGCACGCTTCTTCTATCCTTCTGCGTCCCTCCATTGCTCAAACGATAAAGAGGTGGTACAGGAATATCAACCTGTTGTCCATCGCCTACGCCTGTCGGCCTCGGCTTAGGTCCTGACTAACCCTGAGCGGACGAGCCTTCCTCAGGA
>DATIHN010000004.1:0-35000 GCA_035480635.1 Candidatus Saccharimonadales bacterium | reverse complement strand
CACCTACGTATTACCGCGGCTGCTGGCACGTAGTTAGCCGTGGCTTTCTGGTTAGGTACCGTCAAGGTGCCAGCTTATTCAACTAGCACTTGTTCTTCCCTAACAACAGAGTTTTACGACCCGAAAGCCTTCATCACTCACGCGGCGTTGCTCCGTCAGACTTTCGTCCATTGCGGAAGATTCCTCACTGCTGCCTCCCGTAGGAGTCTGGGCCGTATCTCAGTCCCAGTGTGGCTGGTCATCCTCTCGAACCAGCTACTGATCGTCGCCTTGGTGGGCCATTACCCCACCAACTAGCTAATCAGACGCAAGCCCCTCCCAAAGCGCCCGAAGGCTTTACCCGTAAACGGGCACATGTGGTATTAGCCCGACTTTCGCCGGGTTATTCCCCACTAGAGGGCAGGTACCAACGTGTTACTCACCCGTCCGCCACTGACCAGTAGTCATGAGACGCTCCGCAAGCGGAGATTCTCAAAACCAAAGGTCCGTTCGACTTGCATGTGTTAGGCACGCCGCCAGCGTTAATCCTGAGCCAGGATCAAACTCTCCAAATATGTGAGATCCCAAACTAAGAGCTTGGGATGGATGCGAACCTAAGTCCGCCTCCAATTTGAAAGGCGTCAGTTTCTCTCTGACTAATTGTTTTTTGTATTGCACAACTCCGAAGAGCTATACAAAACGGTTACTCTGCACTACTTAAGCTTTCAAGTTTCGGCCAAGCAGAGCGCAAAAGAAACAACGACGAGCGGCGTTTGGTGGATTGCCACTCGTTCTTCTTCTGACGGCCCTTTCAAGACTAAGCCCCAGTTTACACAAACAGCATCCTGGGGTCAATAACAAAAGCTACAGACGTTGTCGACCTAGACTGCTAGACAGAGCTTAGAGATTGTAATACTTCTTGCGAATGTACTCTTGGTAATTTTGTTGCTGTCCGCGGCGGTAGAGGAAGTAAATGACGCCGCCGACGGCCGCAAAGAACATGATTAAGAGAATGATTACTTGGATCGAGAGGCCCTTTTTAACCTTGCCCAGAACGGCAAATTCGATGGCTGAGGTAGTTGTAAACCTGTAAGTTTTGGTCTTTTTATCGTAAGTAATTTTGAGTTTGCTCCAGCTATCAGCATCACTCGAGTAGGAGTAGAAAGTGAAGCCTTTATAGCGCTTGAGTTGGTCGCGGGTCAGCGTGATGGCTACCGTCACGTCTTTACTGAAACTGGTGATGTTATCGCCGCCAGCTTTCTTGCAAATCAAGTTGTAAGGCCCGGCCACTAAGGCCACATTTTTGAGCGGCAGTTTATCGCTGTGATCCGTATCGGTAATAACTGAGCAGTCGGCTTGATCGGTAAAGGCGCCGGCTGGGATGGTGATACTAACTATGTTGTCTTCGCTAGTCACGATGGTGTCGGCTTCAGCGTTAGAATTAGCGCTAAAAGCTCCGGTGGCAACTTGGGCACTAGCATATTCACTAGGGTTGCTGGCCGCATCCCAAGCCCGGACGCGATAATAATAAGTCGTGCCGTAGCCAACGGTTGTATCGGTATAAGTTGTATCAACCACGTGACCATCAATTTCGTTCCATGTGGCTTGGTCGAGCGAGCGCTCAATTTGATAGTGATCAACGCCAGTGTTATCGGTTGAAGCCGTCCAGCTCAAGTCGACGACTTGTTTATCAAGCTGGGCCGTTAAGTTAGTCGGAGCCGATGGTGGCGTTGTATCAGGCGTTGTTCCCGGAGTACCATTATGCGACCCACTCGGACCTGGCGATGGACTAGGACTGGGCGAGGGCGACGGACTGGGACCGGGCCCGGGGGCTGTAACCGTAACGGTAGCCGAGGAAGCCGCCGAGGTGGCTGTCGCGTTTGAGCAAGTTAAAGTGTAGCTTTTGGTGGACGAGAGCGGGCCGGTTGATCTGGGGCCATTGATTGGGACTGCACCGAAACCGGTTAGGTTGCAGCCAGTGGCTAAGCTACTAGTCCAATTTAGAGTCGATGAGCTGCCCGAGGAGACGCTGGTCGGGCTGGCACTGAGAGCAGCTGTGGGCGTGGGGCAACGCGGTAGCGGCGTTCCACCACTGGTTAAAGCCACAATACAATTAGCGGCATTGTTGCCGTATCTAGTAATGGCTACGAAACTGCCGGACAGGCTGGCGATGTTGCCGCCGGCCCCGACATGGGACAATACGCCGTTGGTTTTGAGCACCCAATAGCCATTGCCTCCGGAGTAACTGCCGCTGATGCCAGCCACGGTAGCACCGGGGTTATTAGAACCGCTGGCATCGCCATGGGCGTAAACTTGACCGCTGGCGCGAACCGTCCAGTAGCCATGGCCAGAGGGGGTTGATGTAATAGCCACAAAATCATTACCCTTGCCCACATCACTACCATAAAAAGTTGCCCCAAAAGCAAAGATGCCACCGTCTGAACCAAGTAACCAATAGCCGCTGCCACCAGCAGTTTGTGAGGCAATGGCGGTGATCGGAGCATTTAAATGTTGCCCAGCCATCGAACCATGGAACGGCGCCCCACCAAAGGCAAAGACTCCACCATCGGTACCCGCCAACCAATAGCCACTATTGTTACCAGAATAAGCCGCCATGCCAGTAATTTGGCCGTTTAAGGCCTGGCCACAAACATCGCCAGATTTTGCGATGTTATGACCGGTCACACAGCCACCGGTATCAACCGTCCAACTGCCGGCACCGCTCTGTGGGCTGGCAACGCCAACAAAAGCGCCCGATGCCTTCGTGCCCCGGAAGTAAACATAGCCGCCGACGGTGATAAGCGCCACTAACACAAGCGCCATATAGGCCTGGAAGGGGTACCTCTTGCGAGCTGGCATACGACTAAATTGTTTCTGATCCATAGATAATTCTGGTTTGGGCATTAGCCCCATACCACCCCTAGTATAGGTTGAAACTGCTTATGGTACCAGCCCTCATTTGGTTATCTTTTGCGGCGCTTACGTTTGCCTTTGGGCAGCCAACCATCAATCCGTGCTTGTTCTCGCTCGGCCCGCAGCTGCTGCGGCAGGCGATTCCAATAAAGGCTGGTTAGCGTTATGGCCCAGACGCCTAGAACCAGCATATTTAAGCCAAACCACAGTCGCCAACCCAGGTAGAGGGCTTGTTGGGAACCCGCAAAACCCAAAATCAGCGCTAGCCCACCAATTACTAATCCCATCAGTCTTAACTGCTTGCAAAAACTTCGAACAATTTTGGAACCCCGATGACGGCGGCGCAGCCACCAAGCCGCGATGACGGTTCCGATAATTAAGATGGCACCGAAAACCATATAAGCATCAGCTTGGGGTTTGGTGGGAAAGGCAGTCAGCCAATCAACTTGGGTTGAAAGAGCATTAATGTTTAAGATCAAGCCCAAAAAAATGCCAGTCAGTGCCCCAACTGTAACTTCGAGCGGTTTGTGACCCAAAATTTCGCGCAAGCGGCCTTGAGCCAGACCAACCTTATCGCGTTTAAGGGTGTCCAGAATAGCATTAATAGCCGCGGCTTGTTCACCAGCAGCTCGGCGCACACCAAATGAGTCGTACATGACTATGGCGGCAAAGACTATGGAAAATCCAAAAATTGGACTTCTAAAGCCGTTTCGAACCAAGGCCGTGACTGCTAGTGCCGAAACCACTGCCGAATGGGCGCTAGGCATTCCTCCGGAAGCATACAGATAGCGCCAATCATAGCGATTGTGATGCCTGATCGCGGCTAGCAAAAACTTGGCAACTTGAGCAATGGCCCAGGTCGCAAACGGTACGAAAATGTAGGGATTATTCAGAGATGACATAATTTATAGCTGGCCACTCCATCAAGCGGCCTTGGTTTGCGTATCTATTGTAGCAAAGCAAATTCTATTGGCCTATTTTGCGCTCGAGGCTAGCTAGCATACCAGCGCTAAGCATTAGGAAGGCGCTAATCAAAGCTAAGTACATAATGCGGTGGTTTTGTTTAGCAGCAGCTGAGTTTTGCTCGGTCCCTAAAACTTTAGCCGCAGCGGCTAAAGCCCTCGGTGCCGGTGAAGCAGTTTGGCTAACTTGAGCTTGATTGCTATTTACCCCACCACCGACTGCCGTTGAACCGCCGGTTTTGGATGAGTTTGAATTGGCCGTTTGGTTAGCCTGAATTGTGGCAGTATTTACGGCAGCAACTGAAGTGGTAGCTGTTGAGACGCTACCAAACCAATCGCCAAAGACATTGATCATCAAAACCCCAAACCAATGGTTGATATTTAGGCTCGAGCCGACAAAGTTAGCCACATCTACTGCTACGTTAGCATTACCGCTAGTGGCATCGCCGGCTCGGGTGTTATCCGTAACGCTAGCATTACCGCTGATAGCCCCAGCATTAATATTGTTATTGATGCCGGAAGTGTTTTGAGAACTCAAGTTCAGGTTATTGGTTGAGCTATCGGTGATTTGATTAAGCGAATTTGGCCCGGTGTTTTGATTGGTTAGAGTGGTTGCTCCGCCCGTCAAAAGGGCTGCCTGAGATCCACCAGTTTGAGGCAAATTGAGGATGGCACCAACCCAATGACCGAGAACGTTGACCAACACTAGCACGGCATTATCGCTTGCTAGCTGTCCGGCAAAGTTAAAAACATTAGTATTTGTACTAGCGTTGCCAGTGGTGGCACTGCCAGCCGAGGTATTGTTTGAAACTTGGGCGCTGCCAGATTGAGCCCCCGCGTTAATGTTGTTATTGATAGCAGTTTGGTCACCGGTTGTAACAGCTAGGTTGTTATTGGTCGTGGAATCAATTTGGTTGAGGGAGTTTGGACCCGTCCCGCTATTACTCGCCGAGGTAGTGGGACTTTGAGCAGTATTGGCCGCTGCAACTGAGTCCAGGAAGCCCTGCGGGAATAAGATATTACCGGTTAAGTTACCGAAGATGTTGACGACGCCAAAGAATGATTGGCCGGCGCCAATAGCCGAATTGATTAGATTGAGAATGTTGGCATCAACACTGGCCGGCCCGGTTGTAGCGTTACCAGCACTAGTATTTCCGCTGACGTCAGCGTTACCGCTGGTGGCTAAGAGATTCAAGTTATTGTCGATCGCCCCACTGGACTGAGCACTGACGGTAATGTCGTTGCCCAACCCACTAGTGATGGTATTGGCCGAATTAGGCCCGGTTGAGCTATTGGTTGCAATTAGGCCCGGCAGCGACCCCAAAATGCCACCACCACCTGTAACTGTCGTAGGATGAATCAAGACATCGCCGGATTGATTGCCAAATAAGTTGGCAACAAACGAGCTCAAGCCACCGCTGGCCCAAGACCAAGCTGAATTAAGTAAATTAAAGAGGTTGGATATGACGGTGGCAGCCCCGGTCGTGGCGCTACCAGCCGCAGTGTTGCCATTGACCGAGGCATTACCGGTGCTAGCTTGAGAATTCAGGTTATTAGTAATGGCTGCTCGGCTGAATAGATCAAAGAAGCCGTTAGTATGCGTGGTAGAGACAATTGAATTATTGGAATTTGGCCCAGTACCGGAAATACTTGGATCACCCGGCAGTCCAAGGAGCTGGGCTAGAGCACTCATCAGATCTGGGCTACCACCTGAGGTCACCCCACCACTGTTTCCGGAGGTAGAAGTTGGACTTACTGGAGTCGAAGTGGTAACTGGCTGATAGGTCCCAGTTTCGGGATGATATTGGTAGGTCGTAGTATCCCACATACCGGTGGATGGATTGTAATAGGAGCCAGGGTCGGTCTTGGGACTGGTTTGATTGGTCACGGGATCCCAAGTATAGAGAGCCGATTCCCATAGCCCGGTTGTGGGGTTGAAAGTGTATTGATTGGCGTCCGGCCCCGTTGGCGTAGTTGGTCCGGTAGTGGTTGTGGTTGGAATCGTTGGAGCGGTGGTATCAGTAGTTGTTGGAGCAGGGCTAGTGGTTGAATCTACAGGAGCAGTAGTTTGATCGGTTGAGACTGCCACAGGCGTGGCATCGGTTGGAGTGGTCGTAGCATCATCGGCTAGCGCCATAGCAGGTACAACCAGCATGATCAGACAAGTTGCTGCAACCCAGATTTTGTAACCGATCTTCATCTTTTGCTCCTGTTAATTGAAAATGATTGGATAATTGCTGCGGGGTACTCCCCCGCATGGTACTTATCGCTAGTTCGTAATTGAAACTGAGCTTGAAGTACTGTTGCTGTTGCTGGCGCTACCGCTGGTTGCACTTCCACCTGTGGTGTTGTTGCTAACCTGAGTATTGCCGGTTGAAGCATCTTGGGAACTGGTGTTGTTCACCGTTACATCGTTGTAGTTGTTGACATCAACGTTGTTGTTGGTGTTGAACTCAATACTGTTGTTTGAGTCAGGACCAGTGTGGGAAATGCTGCCGTTATCGTTTGAGCCACCGAATAGGTCACCCAAATTCCAGGAACCACCGTTAGTCACGCTGACATCAGTGGAGACGTCGTTCGAGTTGGAAGCGTCGCCGCTGGTTGCATCGCCACCTGTGGTGTTGTGCTTGACTTCGGCGTTACCGCTATTGGCATCCTGTGAGTTGGTGTTGTTTACACCAAGATCATTGTGGTTTGTGACATCGACATCACTGTGATTGCTGACCTCGACTGAGTTGTGTGAATTCGGGCCAGTAGTGTCGATAGACGCCGAGCTAGCAGCTGCTACACCCAGACCGACTGCGGCCGTGGCAAGAGCAATTGAGCTTACGCGCAAAATTGTTCGTTTCATTGAAATCCTCCTTAATAGTTGTTTATTGGGTCACACTGACGTGACCAGAGTTAGTTTGGATATGGATGTCGGTGTCCTCGTTGATGGAGTTGCTACCGAATGAGCTGACATGGACATTGTGCCGACTACTTGTTGACGAAGAGCCATTTGAGGTGACATCGACGCTGATATCGTTTGTGTTTGAGCTAGAGCCGTCACCCGAAGAGCTGGTGTTCTGGTGATTGGTGACGGTTGTGGTACCATCGTCGGTCGTTTTGGTCGTTGTGCCATTTTCAGGGACGAAGACGTTTTGACCGTCGACGTTGACGTGAACTTTTGGTGCAGCCCTGGGTTGTTCAGATTGAACCGAATCGGCCGTCTGCAGTGATTGTTGATGGTTGGCTAGAGTTACTCCGGCCAGGCCGAGACCACCAATGGCTGCAATAGGTACAAAGTAGCGAAGTTTGACATTTCTCACCTTCATGATTTTGTCAGACGTTCAAAGTTCGCTTGCTGGAATAGATCGCACTGCCAATTGCGCCGCCTAGACTGAGGAAAGCTGCTAGCGCCAAAAGCCAGGCTGTGAAGGCTGTAGAGCTCTTTGCCGCTTGGGCGAGCGTCGGCTGGGATACTGGGTTCAAGAGATTGCGCAGAGCCGAAACATCTATCGGAGAACTCGGTCCTGTATCGGGTAGGGTCCCACTGCTAGTGCTGACGGATGAGCTTCCTGAGCCGCTGCCGGCACCGCCGACGTTGCTACTGCCACTGCTACCGCCGAGCCCACCGCTTGAACCATCGCCACCTGAGCCTTGGCCACCACCACCGCCGCCCAAACCAGTCCCACTATTGTCAATCGAGACACTAGTTGAAACTGTGTTGGCGTTGCTTGCGTCACCGGAAATAGCATTACCAGCACTGGTGTTGTTTGAAACTTGAGCGTTGCCAGTATCGGCTGTCTGGTTATTGGTATTGTTAATGGTCACATCGTTGTGGTTGTTGACATCAATCGAATTGGAATTGTCGATGGTGATGGTGTTAACGGAATTAGGTCCAGTGTCATTAATATCACCACTTGATGCCAGGGCCACGCCAGAGAATACCATTATGGTCATGGCTGGGATCAGTAAAACCCCTGCAAACTTTGAGATCTTCATGCTTGTCACCTCCTTTCTGGTCTCTTGCGTTAATCCGTTTTGTTTAGCTTTTTGGTCTTAACTTCCCTTTTTGGGCATCCTCACTGACTGCAGTTCAGTGAGTCTGGGCCAAAAAACGAGTTTGGCGTCCGCTGGAGAGCGAACTGCAAACTCGTTTGAAAAAGAGAAGCCAAATGAAAATTGGGGGCGGTACCCCTTGGGGAAAGGCAATTACCGGCCCGTTTGAGCAGATCTAGATATTGACTCCGGCCGGTTCGGTTTAGAGTCGATATAAGTACAATTAGAGCTACTAGGGTAAAAGCGGCGGTTGTAAATAACCCGATAAGTCCGTTGCCGCCTCTAGTAAATGGTGGCACCACCGCACTCAAAGTGCCATTTACTAGTGAGCTAGCCGGTTGGGTTGGGGTTGGACTGCTCGGCACCTGGGTAACCGGTAATGGGGCTTGGGTTGATGATTGGCTAGGTCGCGAATTCTGTGCGGATGATAAGAAGGTCTTGAGTTGCCTTGAGGCCACGGCCGCAATACGAGTTTGGGCCAAACCTGATCCAGTCTCTGTTGCTGCCGGCGGAGGACCTGATTGACCTGCGACTGCGACCAAATCGGCCTTGGCTTCAGCAGTTTGAATATTGGACTGAGCCAGGTCAGCTTGATCCGTTACTGCCGCAGTAGGTGGCAGATCAGAGTTGCTTTGGTCAACCGATTGGACTGGGTTCGAAGTCGAACCAGCTAAGTCCGTGGTCTGACTAACATCTGATTCCTGATGAATAGAATTACTTGGGTTTGATTGAATAATAACGCTTGATTCAGCTTGGTTGGAGACATCGGCTGAAGCGGCATGAGCCACCCCAACACCAACGACGGCCACTGAGGCATAAGCCACACTAAGGACACATATCCGCTTGAGATAGCGCTCCACCATCCAATTCCCTCATATTAGACTTGCCAAACTTCGGAGCAAGTCACAAGTACATTGGGAATAATAGCTCGGGCTTCAAGTAAGCAACATTGGGAGAATGTCTAGAATTTTCTCATAACCTGGCTGGCAAAATATGTGGGATCATCCAAATCTTTAACCAAAGAGACTAATCCGACTGATCTGCCGCCTCGACCGGATCGGGATCGATATCGGTGCCAGTTTGATCGTGGCTGGTTTGATCAATCTCTTGTTCGAGTTTGGATTCACCAATTAGGGCCACAGAAGCTACCCGATCGCCTTCTTTCAATCGCATTATCCGAACACCCTGGGTGGCTCGGCCAATTAGCGAAATGGCCTTGAGTGGCAAGCGAATAATTTGGCCTTGAGTTGAGACTACGACCAGGTCATCGCTGTCCTGGGTTATGGCTCTAACATCAACGGTGCGGCCGGTTTTATCTGAGACGACCCCAGCTTTAATACCAACCCCACCCCTAGTATGAGTGGCAAACTGATCAATCTGAGTACGTTTGCCGTAGCCATTTTGGGTGATGACTAGCAGCTTTGAGCCCGGCATCACAACATCCATCCCAACGACTTCATCGCTTTGGCGCAGGCGAATACCACGCACGCCTCTAGTGGCACGCCCCATTGGCCGGGCATCAGTTTCTTTGAAGCGAATGGCTTGGGCCAGGGCCGTCGACATGATTATCTCATCGGAACCGCTGGTTAATTTAACCCACTTGAGTTCATCGCCTGGATCAAGCTTGATGGCAATCAACCCGCTGGTTCGGACATTAGCATAATCGGATAGTGCTGTCTTTTTAACCGTGCCCTGCCTGGTCGCCATAAATAAGTATTTGGCGCTGATGCCTTTATCGATTGTGACAATTGATGTAACTGTTTCCTCTGGTTGCAACTGGAGTAAATTGACGATCGGCTGGCCTTTGGCAGTTCTAGAAGCAATTGGCACCTCGTAAACTTTAAGGCGGAAGACCCGACCCTTATTGGTAAAGAAATGCATAAAATCGTGGTTGTATGTCAACATCATATGTTCAACCACGTCCTCTTCCTTGGTCGTCATACCCATAATGCCCTTGCCGCCCCGACCCTGGGAGCGATAAGTGTTGGACGGAATCCGTTTGATGTAGTTGCCGGCCGTAAGAGTTACGATGACTTGTTCATTTGGCACCAGCTCCTCTTCACTGAACTTACCGATTTCGCCGGTAATAATTTTGGTACGGCGCTCATCGCCGTATTTAGCCTTGAGTTCAATTAATTCTTGTTTGATAACGGTTAAAATCTCGCTTTCGCTAGCCAAGATCTTTTCGAGTTTAGCGATTAGTTTGAGCAACTCAGCTAATTCATCTTCGATTTTCTTGCGCTCTAGGCCGGCCAAGGTTCGAAGCTGCATAGCCAAAATGGCTTTGGCCTGAATTTCGGTCAGTTTGAAAGCCTTTATCAGGTTGGCTTGAGCCTCATCGGTGGTCTGGCTAGCGCGAATGGTGGCAATAACCTTATCGATGTGATCCAGGGCAATTTTTAGCCCTTCGAGCACATGCTCTCGTTCTTTAGCTTTTCTGAGCTCAAATTCGGTGCGACGGCGTATTACAACTTGGCGATGCTTCAAAAACTCCTTGAGCATGGATTCCAGGCTCAAAACTCGAGGTTGCAAACCATCAATTAGCGCTAGCATATTAACGTGGAAGGTCGTTTGCATGGGGGTCAATTTATAGAGCTGGTTTAAGATTTTCTTGGGATAAGCATCCTTTTTCAGGTCCACTACAATTTTCAGCCCCGCTCTGGAGGATTCATCTCGCAAATCGCTAATGCCGGTAATCCGTTTGTCTTTGACTAGTTCGGCAATCTTTTCGACCAATGAGCCTTTGTTAACAGCATAGGGAATTTCGGTTACTACAATCTGATAATTTTCTTTTTTGTCCTGAACAATCTCGGCCACGGCCCGAACCACAATCCCCCCCTTGCCAGTACCATAGGCCTGTTTGATCGACTCCTGGCCAAAAATGGTTCCACCAGTGGGGAAATCTGGCCCCTTGACGATGCCAATCAGGTCTTCGACAGTGGCCGCTGGATTATCAATAATGTAGATAACGGCATCAAGTAATTCGCTCAAATTGTGAGGCGGTATGTTTGTAGCCATACCGACAGCGATGCCGACCTGACCGTTTAGTAACAGGTTAGGTAGTTTAGCTGGCAACACCACTGGTTCACGTTCAAAGCCATCGAAGTTGGGACGGAAATCAACCGTCTCTTTTTCAATATCAAAGAGCATTTCTTCAGCTACCCTGGTTAATCTGGCCTCGGTATAGCGCATGGCAGCAGCCGGGTAGCCATCGATGTTACCGAAGTTGCCTTGGCCATCGACCAGAGGATAGCGGTAGGAAAAGTCCTGGGCCATGCGAACCATGGCATCATAGATAGCCACATCACCATGAGGGTGGAATTTACCCATAACTTCACCGACCACGTTGGCACTCTTGCGATATTTGGCGTTATGGCGCAATCCCGCTTGGTTCATAACATAGAGAATGCGGCGATGGACCGGCTTCATACCGTCACGGACATCGGGCAAAGCCCGGGCTACAATTACGCTCATGGCGTAATCCAGATAGCGGGTCTCCATTTCGCCCTCAACAGTTCGATTCAACACTCGCTCTTGCGGTTTCATTTCTGGTTCTTCAGTTTGTTTGGTCTTCTCTGCCACAGCTAGATGTCCAGGTTACTTACCGATTTGGCGTGAGTTTGAATAAAATTTTTGCGCAATATGACTTCGTCGCCCATTAGTTTATTGAAGACGGCATCGGCTTTTTCGGCATCTTCGACTTCGACTTTAATCATCAATCGCTGGTCTGGATCCATGGTAGTTTCCCAGAGCTGCTCGGCATTCATCTCACCTAAACCCTTGTAGCGCTGGATCCCGGTAATGCCGGCATCTTTCAAACGATTTTTCTGGGTGTCATCGACGATTTCGGTTTCTTCTAGGTTATCTTCTGCCGCTGCTTCCCCCTCATCAGCGTCCTCGGCTGTAACCACGACTGGATCGACTTCCTCAACCTTGGCACCGGCTTTTTTGGCGGCACTGCGTTCAGAAGTCAAGCGATCAATTATTTCATCTCGCTCTTCGTCACTGTAAGCGTAAAACTTCTTTTTGCCAGAGCTGAGTAAATACAGTGGTGGCTTAGCAATGTAGAGATAGCCTTTCTCGATGATCTGAGGCATATGACGGTAGAAGAAAGTCAGTAGCAGGGTTGAAATGTGGGCTCCGTCGACGTCGGCATCAGTCATTATAACGACCTTGTGATAGCGCACCTTGTCGATTTCGAACTGATCAGCGATACCGGTGCCCAAAGCGATAATGACATTTTTAACTTCATTATTGGCCAGCATTTTATCGAGTCTGGCCCGCTCAACGTTAAGGATCTTGCCACGCAAAGGCAGGATGGCCTGGAAATGGCTATCGCGGCCATCGACGGCCGAACCACCGGCCGAGTTGCCTTCAACGATGAAGAGTTCTGATTCGGCTGGGTCTTTGCTACGACAATCCGATAGTTTACCCGGCAAGGTCAGGCCGTCGAGCGCGCCTTTACGAATAACCGTATCTCTAGCTGCTCTGGCCGCAATCCGGGCTCTGGCCGAAAGAGCGGCTTTAGCCACAATCTTTTTGGCCTCGCCGGGGTTTTCCTCCATGTAGTACGACAGCCATTCACTGACAACTTGCTCGACATAGCCACGAATCTCGGGATTGCCCAGTTTGGCCTTGGTTTGGCCTTCGAACTGGGGATCAGTTAATTTCACTGAAATCACAGCTGTAATACCCTCGCGACAATCTTCGCCAGTTAAGTTTTCTTCGTTGTCCTTGATGTAGCCGTTCTTGCGCGCATATTCATTAATAACCCTGGTTAGAGCAGTCCTGAAACCGGTCAAATGGGTGCCACCCTCGGCATTATGAATGTTATTGGCAAAAGTTTTGACGTTTTCGTTAAAGCCCTCGTTATATTGGATGGCTAATTCAACCATTGTCCCAGAGACTTCGCGTTCAACATAAAAAGGTGGGTCATTGATAACCTCTTTATTTTTATTGAGGTGGGTAACGTAGGATTTAATGCCACCCTCAAAATAGAAACTGAAGCGGCGTGATGCGGTTTCATCAATGATGCTGGTTTGAACGCTTTTAGTCAGGTAGGCCTGATGGCGCAAGCGGTCCAGGATGATATCGAAGTCAAACCCGATCGTTTCAAAAATGTTGGGATCGGGATAGAAAGTAATACTGGTGCCAGTATGAGTACTGCTACCAGTAACTTTCATTTCGCCCTGCGGCACCCCCTGCTTGTATTCTTGGTGATAAACCTTACCATCACGGCTAACTTCGGCGATCAATTTAGCTGAAAGAGCATTAACTACGCTGACGCCTACGCCGTGCAAACCACCCGAAACTTTATAACCACCGCTACCGAATTTCCCGCCAGCATGTAGGACTGTTAGGACTGTTTCTAGAGCACTCTTACCCGTAGCTTTAACCTTATCGACCGGGATTCCGCGGCCATCGTCATCGACTCTAACGCCGCCGTCGGCCATCAAAGTCACTACGACGTGCTTAGCAAATCCGGCTAGGGCCTCGTCGATCGAATTATCAACCAATTCCCAGACCAAGTGATGCAGGCCCTCAGGCCCAGTGCCACCAATATACATCCCGGGGCGTTTGCGTACCGGGTCTAGTCCCTCGAGAACTTGAATCTGCTCAGCGCTGTATTCTTGCGTTTTTGCCATAATTAACTCGTAAAAAAACGTGAGGTAATAACATCCACTCCCACGTAAATACCTACCTATTATACCTGTTCAGAACCCTAGCCGCAAACACTCCGACTAGTATCGTTCAGGCATCACGGCATGTTGTAGCTCAATAATTTGGTCTAAGATTGGCGAAAAAACTTCTCCTCTAGCTTTCTTTGCCTCGTCCACCATCAAACGAGTGTGCTCAAGTTTATTCCAAAGTGTATTTCGGCTATTAATCGAATCTGATATATCCCCCCTTACCAGAATCAAATCTAAATCAATAAGATAAATTCTGTTTTTCGGGTCAATTGCCGTATGCCCATACATGAACTGTTCGTGCCTATTTAGGTCCGACAAATAGTCACCTTTTCTCGTAGAAGCTGCCTTGTAATAATTGACTAGGGCTTGGTAAAATTCGACTAGTTCTCCATCGCTGAGTTTTGAGTTGGGATCGGAAATCTCATAGTCAAGAATTCTCCCAACAACTTTGTCGGTCACCGTATAAACAGTAGGATAGCCCTTCGTGTCTGGGTGTTCCCCAATAATAAACTGGTGGTCCGGTATGTTGATGTAGTGACTGGCTTCGCCAAAATGTTCTTTAGCCATCCGGATATATTCAATTGAACTTGCTGAACCCTCGGGATTATTCTTTTGATTTAGTCTATCGACTCCGGAAACAGTCTTGCTCTGCATAGTGGTAATCCTTACGACTTTATCTGGATTAGTGTCGAATTCCCTGACTTGTGAAGGAGGTAGGTAATCTTTGTCGTAGTTCAATAACTCATCTGACAGGCCGTCTTTGAACGGCACATAGTTATCTTCTGATTGTTCCATGCAATAATCTTAGCAAACTTCCAAACCTTGCGCTCTGAGAAGCCCAGGTGTTTAATAAACATAAGCAATGTTTCGTAAAATTGTCTCTAATCTCAATTTAAGTCCTAGCGCTGGTAGCCAGCTAACCTTCTACTTGCGGCGCCTCCAAAAGGAGGGCGCGACTAGACGCTTAGCCTTGGTCTTTGCTGTCGGCCTGGTCGTTTTGCAAATAGCTACGATTATTTCGCCCGCCTCGGCTTCTCACCAGCCTTCGACCAACGACATCATCTACGGTGGGCTGACTAGCTCTAATCCCAAGGCTGATCTATTAACCATCTACGATCAAAACCATGATAGTGCCGGCCATACCGGCTATCAAAACCTCTTTAAATACTTTGGTATCACCCGCGATGACATCACAAGAGCCAGCGTTACAACCATTAATTCAAGTGATCACAGCTTGCATTCAATCGGCCGTGAGCACCGTTTTGCCGATGATCAAGCCATCAGCGTTGATGGCCAGACTTACTATTATCGCTCACTCTTTGAATGGGGTGATCACGTTAGCTATAGTGCTGTTACTGGAACGAGAGCTGATGGCAGCTTCTTTGCCGTTCTTGTTGACTGTGGCAATATTGTCGTACGCTCCATCCCAATTCAGCCACCCAAATTGCAGCTATCGAAAACCGTGCTGCCAGGAATGCCGGCAGCCGATAGTCAGGTCCCACCGGGCGCCAATCTTGGCTATAGACTCTTTTATAAGAACAATGGGGCTGGCATTGCCCACACTATGGTCATAGAGGATCCAGTCCCAGACCACACCACCGTCAAGTGGCAGGGTGGCGGAACGCCCTTCTTCGACCAAGATTCTAACCCCGTACCAACGCTAGGCCGCGTTGATCATGTTTGGTGGATGCAACCGCAGGTGGTCAGTGGTTTCTCGGGCTACGTTGATTTTACCGTGACTATTAATAATGACACGCCGAACAACACTCGCATATGTAATTATGCCTACATTCGCTCGCAGGAAATTCCGATCTCTAAATCTGCCCCGATTTGCTACACCGTCGTTAAAGAAGCCCCTCCGCCCCCACCTCCACCACCGCCGCCCAAAAACCCCAAGTTGATCCTGAGTAAGGGCGTGAAAAATCTGACTACTAACAATGGCGATGCCAACCATTCAACTGTTCACGCGGGCGACATTCTAGAATATCGCTTGGTGACTAGAAACACCGGCGATGGCGTTGAGAAAGCCTATCGCACTAGTGAAGACATCGGCGATATTTTGGCCTACACCGATGTGGTGCAGCTCAACGGCGGGACTCTTTCGGGCGGCCACTTGTCCTGGGCGGCGGCCGACATCGCTCCTGGAACAGCCCAAACTAAAATCTTCCAGGTTAAAGTCAAAAACCCGATCCCGACTACGGCCGCGATCAAAGCCGACCCCAAGCTCAACGATTGCACCCTCGATAACGTTTATGGCAATTCTGGCGTCAGTGTTAAAGTCGCTTGCCCACCCCCCAAGACCATCGAAACTACGATTGAAAAGTTGCCTCAAACTGGGGCCAGCACAACCTCAATTCTGACCTTTGCCTTGGTTGGCGGCATGGTCTTCTTCTACTTACGCAACCGCCAGTTGGTCCGGGAATTGAAGATGTTAAGAGTCGATAACGTAACGGGATAATCATGGAACAAGAACCCAAATCACCAGAACAAGGCGAGTTCTCTACACCAGAACTCGAAGCCAAGCCCGAGTCAACTAGCCCCGAGCACTATACTGAGTCCGAAGCTGATCGCGGGCGTAAGGTTGAAGCCGCCCGCCAAAGCTTGGAACGCGAGACTAAGTCGGTCGATACATTGAAGCCCAAGGAGGCCGAACCCGCAAAGAAAGAACCGACCGGACTCGACCGCAAGGCTGCCTACGCCGATACCATGGCTACCTTGCAGCGTCATTTGCCGACTTTTAGTCGCGGGTTTAGTAAGGTCATCCACAATCCAGTTATCGACAAAACTAGTGAAGTCGTTGGCTCAACAGTACTACGGCCATCAATCACACTTGGTGCCACCTCGACGGCTCTACTGGTTGGCGGCTTCACTTACTTTTTAGCCAAACATTATGGGTATAGCTTGTCCGGCTCGGCCATGCTACTAAGCTTGGTCATTGGTGGCCTAATCGGCCTCCTGATTGAAGGTTTGTCCAAACTGTTTCGCCGTAAAGCTTAGTTTATTAACCCTGAGTAACGTTGCCGTGCTCGTCAACGTGGATCTGACCGGGCTGGAGTTTGGGGGTAGGGGCCAATTGGGGTTCTGGGGTTTTAGTGGCTGCAGCGGGGGCTTGAACTGGCGATGGAGTGGGTTGGCTTGGTGCTTGCGGCTGAGGCTTGGGTGCCATTGGTGCCGTGGGCTGGGCTTGAATTGGTTTGGCGGGTATTTGGGGGTTAGAGCTGGCTGAGACTGGTTCTGGTGGGCTGATTTCAGTTTTCGCTACTGGTGCGGGTGCTGCGATGTTGGGTTTAGCCACAGGCTCAGGAGGAGTCGCTTGAGGAACCGACGCAGCCTTAGGTGGAACAAGTGGTTTAATATCAAGTAAGTCAGCCGCTGGTTCACTGTTGGCGCTAGCCTGCCCAGCTTGAGGTTCTGCTGCAACTGAAGGTGGTTCAGGAGTGTGACCTTGCAACCGGGCTGTAATTTCGGCCGCAACTTGGTTTTTGGAACTGCCAAATTTGGCCGCTGAGAGTTGCTTGATGGCTTCCCCCAGTTCCGGGTTAGAGACGGTTAGAGGCGGTAGAGCTCGAAGACTAAACGGCTGTGATGGCAGACCGCCAACCATTAGCCTAATTACGGCGTTATAGTTTGGAATGTTGACGAGATCGTGACTATCAAAGATGGGCGCAAATTGTTTAACCAGGAAATCGGCGTCTTCGGGCCCAGTCCGGAAACTAACCACCGAACCAACATTGCCGAATACGGCCGTCCGGATTTCTTCGGATAGCTGGGAGATGAATTGGTTGGCCACGATCAGATTCAGGCGATATTTGCGAGCCTCGGAAAGAATGGTGGCAAACGAATCGGTCGAAAAATTTTGAAACTCATCGACGTAGAGGCAGAAATCGTTGCGTTGATCCTCCGGCACCTGAGCTCGGCTCATGGCCGCCGCTTGAAATTTAATGACGAAGATCATACCGATCAAGTTGGCATTTAATTCGCCCAGCAAGCCCTTGCTTAGGTTTACAATCAGGATCTTATTTTGATCCATAATCTCGCGGAAGTTAAAGGCGCTTTTGGTCTGACCGATGATGTTTCGCATCATCTCATTTTGCAGAAAAGCCCCGAATTTAGAAGAAAACCAACCGAGCATTTCGGATTTATGGAAATCGCTAGTTTGAGCCATTTCTTTGGTCCAGAACTCAATCACGGTCTGATCTTGAAGGTACTTGAACTTCTGTTTGAGGTATTCGGAATCGGTAAAAACTTTGGGTATTTCTATGAATGTCGAACCGGCCGGATCGCTCATTAGAGTTAGGGCCGCATTGCGAAACCATTGCTCAAAGCGAGGGCCAATGATGCCAGTTTTGCCCGGGTCATAGATTTTATAGAGCATATTGATGGTTTCTTGAATAATAAAGTCCTTTTGCTCCGGCGAACTAAACTCGAAGAGATTCAGCCCCAGGGGCCTTTCGACGTCACCAGGGTTAAAATAAACGATGTCTTCAGCCCGCGCTTTTGGCACCACACTGAGCAAACGTTCGGCTGTGTCACCGTGGGGGTCAATGAAGGCAAAGCCTCGACCAGCCAGCATGTCTTGGACCGCCAAGTTTTCCAGCATGGTTGATTTACCGGTGCCGGTCTGACCAACGATGTAGGTGTGGCGGCGGCGGTCATTGGTACTCAAGCGAACCTCTTTTTGGACCCCCCGAAACTGGTTGTAACCAAACAGTAGGCCCTCGGTTGGTAAATTGACGGGGCTATCGGCCTCCTGGAATTGTTGGCGCTCCACTTGAGACGTCGGGGTAGCTTCGGCATCGGGCAAATGAAATAAAGTGGCTAATTCTTGGGTGTTTAGAATTTGCGATCGCAATTCTGGCGGAAAGAATCGAAAGATAAAGGCGGTGACTAATCCAGATATATTGCCAGCCGAAATCATTTTAAAGCCGTTGCGGCCAGGGGCTTCGTAGAGCGAAAAGGCGCTGACCATCTGGGTAAGTAGACCCTGGGCTCTGGTGTTATCGGGGCTCGAAGCTAGCACCCGAATCAAAGTTTCGAACCCAGGATGCTTGGCCTTTTCTTCAATGGACGAAATGATGGCTTCGTCAATGCCAGTTAGCTGCGGGGTCTCGATGGCGGCGGCGGGACTGGCTGGGTCAGCTGATTTTGGACTTTTGATGGCCGCTTTGGCCAGGTCTTTGGGCGTAATTTTGAGACTGGTGCTGCCCGGAGATTTACGCTTCTGAGCCGCTAGTTTATTAACGGCATTGGACCAACTCTTGTCGGCTGGACGAACCATTATTTGGACCGCTGCCCCTTCGCCGGCTTTGAGCTGACTAAGAGTATGTAATAAGGCCTGCATCGGATCATTTTCGAGTTCAGCGTAGGTCATAACTGGGTATGAATAGGGTTGCTGCAAGATCAACTCACCCCCGGTCGTGCCCTTTAATTTGCCTTGCTCGCTAAAGATATTGTAATCCTCGACCTCCTCTAATCTGGCTGTTGGATAAGCTGATTGGATGGCCTGCTCGGCGACTGGCACCAAAGCCACTGGCACTGCCATAAAGAAGTGAATAGTCCCATCGGTGGCTACAATTTCGAGTGAGATATGGCGCTGACCGTAAATGGCTGTGCTGGCCCCCTTCTTGGTAGCCCCAGCCAATAAACTGTAGAGCGTCTCGGCTTGGGCAATTTTTTGACGCATCACAGTGCGTGGGTCAGACTCTTCCCCTTCATTACCTGGTGGTGGCAAATGGATCCTAATCGGTACCATTTTGATTCCGCGCTCGATGGCTTTGGCTCGCCTGAGAATGCGCCGATATACAAAGAAGGCCACGCCGCCAACTACTACCGCCATAAAGACAGCCACACCGACTCCGGTAGCGATAGCACTCACTGCTGGACTCTTGGATTAATAAATGTCTGGCTCACCTCGACCAAAGTCTTACTCTTGGGGCTTTTTAATATCTTTGCCGTAGCGCTTTTTGAGGTAATCGACCTGCAAGTCTTCAAAACCTTCTTCTTCGGCGTGCGGATCTTGCGCGTTTTTTTCAACCACGGCTTGAGCCGCATCAACCCACTCTTTTTCTATGACATCAACATCTTCGGCGGTGGCTGGAGTGGGAGTGGTAGTTTTGGGCTGAGGAGTTGGTGGGGCCGGCGATTGAGGCACCGGCGCAGTTGGCGGTGGGCTCACTACCGGGCTACCAGCCGGAGTGCTCACCACCGGTTGAGCGTTGCCGGGGGCACTGACTTGTTCGGGCGCTGGTGCGGGTGGTCCCTGTTCTGGGTTCGGAGTTTGATTTGGATTACTCGGTTCCATTAGCTAAAAGTATACCACTTATGTTCTAGAACAAGTTAACGAGTGCTGGCTCCAAAATGCTTTTTCAGCAAAGCCTCGATTTTAGCTAAGCGATCAGAGGCTTCTTTAGTAGTTAGTGTCCCAGTTAGAGAACTCATTTCTAGCCGCATAGCTAGCGTCTTATTGCTAGCGCCCAGGTTGGCATCGTAGTAGTCGTTCAAAAAAGTGGCTTTGGCCAGGCCAGAATCTGCTATTACCCCCGCTACATCCTGCCACATGACTTTGGTGGGAATGATGACGGTTAAGTCACGCAGCAAGCTAGGGTAGCGACTAATCGGCTGGTAGAGAGGTTCGCGAGCGGCTTGTATCAGTTCCAACAAATCAATTTCTAAATAAGCCAAGTTAGTCTGGGATTTAAACTCAGTTAAATATCTGGGGTGGAGTTCGCCAATGCGGCCAAGGGATTTGGTCCCGATTTTTATGCTGGCTGATCGATTTGGCATAAACTCGCTGTAGGCTTCAATTGTCAGAGTAACTTCAATGTTGAATGCCCGGCAGAGCCCATCTAGAGCCTCTTTGGCGGCCGTATAGGCCCCGTTTCGACTTTTGCATAAAACAGCTAATTGAGTCGGCTCTGTCGGCTGCTGAGTCGGTTTGGTCGGGATGAAAACTCGTGAAATTTCGTAGAGACCGAAGCTGTCGCGGTAATTTTGATTACGCAGACTAGCTTGATAGAGGCTGGGTAGTAAATTGCGCCGCAGATAGGCTTGTTCTTGCGACATCGGGTTTTTCAGCTTCAAATGATCGCTAGTTTTGTAACCAAAGGCTTTAATTTGATCTTGGCTAACGAATGAATAGGTAATGACATCGAACAGCCCCAGTCCAGCCAAGCAGGCCTTAGCCTGCCAGACAGGAGCCCAGTAATCATCGCTCGGGGCTTTAGAGGGCTGCCATTTGGGCAAGCGAGACTCGACGCCATCAAAACCAACTAGGCGAATGTACTCTTCGGCTAGATCTTCGGCTAGCGACACATCGGGCCGCCACCAGGGTACAGCAACTTCCAGAGATGATCCTGCGTCTTTAGTCTCAAAGCCAAACTTGCCTAACTGGGTCGCAAGTGCTGTCTTGCTTACCGCTAGACTCAGAATCCGGCTAATATGCTCGGGGTCGACTGAAATGCGCGTTAGCGTTGAAGGTACCAAAACTATTTCGCACACAGCCGTGGTCTGTTTGGCAGCCGCAGCCTGCTCGAAATTGAACAGGCAGCGCTCCAGACCAAATCGCCCCAATTCGGGAGCCAGAGCGCGCTCGAAGCGAGCGCTGGCCTCGGTGCGAATCCCATGCCGTTTGGCCGTTTTGCGAATGGTCGTGGCATCAAAAGTGCCCGATACAAGAATCAGATTCTTGGATGATTCTTCGACTTCGAAGTCTTTGCCGCCGATGATGCCAGCCAGATCCAGGGGGCCGCGGGCGTCGGCAATAACCAGATCCAGACTGGTCAATTGGCGCTTAATGCAATCGAGGGTGGTTAGCTTTTCACCTGGTTTAGCAAAGCGAATGCTTAAAGGAAGCTTGAGTTTATCAGCGTCAAAAGCGTGCAAAGGTTGCCCGGTCTCGAGCATCGTGTAGTTAGTAATATCAACCGCTAGATTGATGCTACGCTGCCCAGCGGCTTCCAGTCGGGCCTTGGCCGTGGGACTGGTGCCATGCTGCTGATCGAGACTGATCCCTACCGTTCTAATAGCCTTGACTGCCTCTTTGGCCTCTACCTTCACCTCGAGAGACGGCAAGTCGTCTTTTGGTTTAGAAATAGGGGGGAGTTTTAGCTCCGATCCGGTTTTAGCCGCAATTTCGCGAGCTAGGCCGATGTATGATAACAGATCAAATCGGTTGGCTTGAGTCGTTACGTCAACAACGTCGGTTTGGCTAAGGAGCTTGCCAACACTGACACCTGGTTTTGAGTCGCTTGGCAGGATCAGTAAGTTAGAGGCATCACCGCCCAAACCGAGTTCGGTGGCAGTTGCAAGCATACCCGGCGACTTTTCGCCCCGAATTACTGCCTCCTTCATTAAGCTACCGTCGGGCAATCGCGAGCCAACCTGTGCAAAAGCCAATTTTTGACCTGTTTTAAGGTTAGGGCCCCCGCAGACTAATCTGATTTCGGCTGAACCGGTATCAATTATGGCAATTTTGAGCTTATCGGCGTTTGGATGTTGAATAACTTTTTTAACTTCTACAACAATAATTTGTTCGTCTATTTCTTGTGCATACATTATTTGTTCTATTTCTACGCCATTAGCTTCTAAGGCCTCAGCCATTTGTTTGGTTGTGAGTTTTTTACTTAGATAGTCTTGTAGCCACTCAGTCGGGACATTCATAATTAAAATTGCTCCAAAAAGCGTAGGTTTGGCCGCCAGAACTCTCGTAGATCTGGAACTTGGTACTTTACTGCTGCTAGCCGCTCCAGGCCAACCCCGAAGGCAAAGCCAGAATAGCGCTTCGAATCGATGCCAACGTTTTCTAAAACTTGGGGGTGGACCAGGCCTGAACCGAGTAACTCGATCCAACCAGTCCCCGAGCAAGTCGCGCAGCCCTTACCATGGCAGATGACACAGCTAGCATCAACTTCAATTGATGGCTCTGTATAGGGGAAATAATTTGGTCTAAGCCTGATTTCGGTATCCTTACCTAAGACACCTTGGACCATGGCCAGTAGTGTGCCCTTCAAATCGGCTACGCCAATGCCCTCATCAACTACCAGGCCCTCGACCTGGACAAATGACCAGATGTGGCGAGAATCTTCGTCCTCGTTACGGTATACTTTACCGGGAGAAATGATTCGAATCGGAGGCTGATTTGCCTCCATGTGTCTGATTTGCATGCCAGACGTATGGGTTCTGGGTAAATTATCATCTTCCAGATAAAAAGTATCTTGCATATCGCGAGCCGGGTGATCGGCTGGCAAGTTGAGAGCTTCAAAGTTATACCATTGGGTTTCAATTTCAGGACCCTGGACCACCTCGAAACCCATTTGCCAGAAGAGTCGCACAATGTCAGAAAGCAAGTTATTGATAGGGTGAGTATGCCCAAAGCGCTGGCTTGGAGTCGGAGCCGAAAGATCTATTTTGGTCTCACCTAACTCTTTGGTAATTTGATCCTGCTCCAGCTCCCCTTGTCTAGCTTTTATAACTAGTTCTATCTGTTGCTTGGCTTGGTTGGCCTGCTTCCCCAGAGATGCCCGTTGATTGGCTGGTAGTTTTCCAATTTGCTTTAGCACCTCGGTAATTTCCCCGCTGCGGCCCAGATACTTCACTCTGAGTTTTTCCAGCTCTTGAATGCTGGCACTTTTTTTAATAACTGTTGTAGAATTTACTACGATTTTATCCAAATTCATTTTGATAGTCTCAAATATATTTCTATTATTATTATTAGAATGGCACTAAGTAGAGTGTCCCTTAGGCTTAGTTGCCTCAAGCTGCTCATCGCTAGCAAAATCGTTGCCCATAACCCTAGTAGAACTCCTTGACGCAGCGAAGGCTCAAATGAGCGTCCTTCGGCTTTCTTGGGGCCAAATAGTCTTTTGGCCGCATCGATAATCAAGGCTAGGATGCAACACAGACCTAGTGCTAGAAACAAAAACCACAGGGTGACCCCGATTGGCTTCAGGTTCGCTGGGGTTGCTAGCCACAGGGCAGCGATTACAAAAACCCAGGCGATCGCACCGTAAAACCCAACCTTAAGCTGATTTAGTTTGGTTGCCACACTCTCTTTCCACTTCTGGTTACCTTATTATCGCAAAATATCAACCTGGGGGCAATCAAATAGGTAGTTCAAGGGCCCGGATTAACCGGGCCCCGTTGTGATTTCGAACTAGTCGCCAGGTGGCGGTAGAGTTAGTCCGGCTGGTTCGAAAATGGTTTGACGCTCGCCTTCTTCGACTCTTCCGACCTCCAGGATCTCGTATCCAGCATTGGTGCCAATTTGGATGGCACGCTCAACCTCGTTCTCGGGCAGGAAGATGTAATAGCCAATCCCCCAGTTAAAGGTCGTCAGGCAGTCAATCAAGCTGACGCCGAGTTCTTGCATGAATAGGAAGAGCGGTGGGATTTCCTGTACCCAAGAGTGAACACGGTAAGTGAAGGGGCGCTTGTCGAAGGCCAGTTTGGCGATGCCATCACCGGTGCCGGGAAGGAGTGCGTGTATTTGAACCGCCTCATCCAGCAGTGCTTCGACGAGATGGACGTACGAAGTTGTCGGGATTAGAGCTTCCTCGCCCAGCATCTGCCCATTCGGTAGCTTGGTCAGGAACTGGTCTGGCAAATCCAATGCTCGCTTAATAACTAGCGAGATGCCATTGGCGTGGATACCCGATGAGGCTACGCCCAGAATGTGATCGCCGGGCTGCAATTCTTCACCGGTGATCAGGCGACTTCTGGGAGCAATGATGCCGGTGATGGTTCCGCTAAGTGATGGCGCACTGATCACTGGCGGCGTTGAGTTGATGAGGTGCTTCAAGGCTGGTGTCTCCCCCGCTGGCAAAGCAATGCCGTCGGCCATTAGCCCATTTAGGAGGCTGTCGGCAAAATCCCTGGCCCTATGTTCGTCCAAGAACCATTCCCCGTCCCCTGCCGCAACCTCGTCGGTGTAGACAGCTGGCATGGCCCCCTGAGCAATGACGTCATTAACCGCCATCAGGAGCATATCTATGCCGATGCCCTCGTAGTAGGTCCGCCCGGTCCCAGCGTACTGATACATCCACTCGGCGATCCAGTTCTTGTTCCCGAGTCCCTCGGTGGTGTTACACCACCGATGCTTACGAGGCCCGAGATAGTCAAAGACCACTCCGTGCGAATGCCGGATATTTTGAACGTAAACACCCCGGAAGTTGGGAAAGTTGAGGGTCTTTTTGCCCATCTCAACCATCAGGTCTTTGAAGCCTTGGAGGATGCTGTAGTCAACTCCAGCCAGAGCGTATTCGCCCTTAATTTCACCACTCACGACTAACTCCAGTTTTCGAGGTTCGAACTACTCCTGAAGTTAACCATATCTAACCTGTAAATGCAAAAACCACGCTGGCGGCGTGGCGGTTGCGATTTATAAAAATCGGTATTCGGGGCGACGAAATCCGCCCAAAAGTAATTACTTAATTGGCGCTTGTCGCCCCGAGCCTGGCTCCTTGCGCGGCCGAAACAGGGCGCACAAAGAACGAGTTGGGTGGCTGCCAAGTGGCAACCGCGACCCCCACCATCGTCTGGACTCTGGTGGGATCTGGCCACGACCAGGGGCCACGACCAGATCCCACCAGAACCGCCGCCAGCCGCACTGGCCGGCTTGAACAGTAGGGTGAGTCCGAATTAGAGGTAAGGGGGATACTTCTAATTCGGGCTGTCCCTACCGTTACTCCCTACTCGTTTGAGACAAGTAAGTTACCTGGGTGAAGGTCTATAGTAGTGCGGGAAAGGTGCAAGTTGAGCATTCAACTTGACCTTATGCTAGCATAAGCGAAATGACGTGTCAAGTATTTTTGAGTCATTTATGGCTCTTCTAAAGTGGCTTGGCATAGGCATAAAATAGATAAATTGCTGGATAATCTAACTATAGTTGTAGATAATACAACACTAAACCCATTGTTCTAGTATTATTTCGCCGTTTTTCAGACAATTGTTTCGCCAGACTATGGTCGATAGTAAAGTTAGAGCAATCCGAGAGTAGTTTTAACCTGAACTAACTTAGTATCCGCTAGGTCAGCAGCCTTATCGCTGCCCATCTCGATGATTTTTTCGAGCTCTGCTTGATCATCCATGATTTCTTGGAAGCGTTTTTGGACGGGATCCAGAACTTTGATCAGTAATTCGGCCAGATCGGACTTAAAGTCTTGATAACCTGAGTCATGATAGCTTTTCTCGATGTCTTCAATCGGTCGATCGGATAATAAACTATAAATTGTTAGTAAATTGCTAACCGCTGGTTGCCCGGATCTAAACCGGATTTGACCGCTGGAATCAGTCACTGCCCTGATGATCTTTTGCTTCATCGTCTCAGAGCTATCGGTCAAGAAAATGCAGCCGAGGTTGCTAGTCCCATCGCTTTTGCTCATTTTCTTGGTTGGATCCTGTAAATCCATAATCTTGGCGCCCGAATCTTGAACAGTGGCCTTGGGGACTCGAAAGGTCGGGCCGTAGACTTTATTGAAACGCTCAGCAATGTCTCGGGCTAGCTCAACGTGCTGAATCTGATCCTGACCGACTGGGACTTCATCAGCGTCGTAGAGTAGGATATCGGCCGCCATTAGCACCGGATACAGAAACAGACCAGCCACTTGACCCTGGGGCCCCAGCTTTTGGCTCTTGTCTTTGAATTGAGTCATGCGTGATAACTCCCCAAAGCCAGTGTAATTGCTAAGGATCCACATCAGTTCGCTATGTTGGGGAATCTGGGACTGAACGTAAATGTGACTGCGCTTATGATCGATGCCTAAGGCTAGTAGCCAAGCCACAGCTGAGAGCGTTTTTTGCTTGAGTTCATCTGGGTTAGGGCGGTTGGTTAGGGCATGGAGGTTGGGCACAAAGTAAAAGTACTCACCGCCCTTGGTTTGCTCGAGGGTTGACCAGCGCTTCATGGCGCCCAAATAATTGCCGAGCGTGACATCGCCACTCGGTTGAATACCCGATAAAATTCGTTTCACCCTTGCGGTGCTCCCAGTTTTTCGGTCACTTCCTCGATCTCATCAACGCTGGCAGCTTGCAGCTGGCCAGTCGTCTCAATCTTAGTTGATAGTTTAGCATAACTGGAACTAGCGCCCTCCATGGCGTTCTTGGCTCTGGTTAGGTGCCCGCCGACCAAATCAAGTTCGTCGCCAAATTTCCGGGTGTCTTGTTGGATACCCTTGAGCGCCTGCAAGACCAATTTGGCCTTTTCTTCAACCTTTTCGCCCTCGAGCGAAAGCATTATGGTTTGCAAGAAGTAATAGAAGGTATTAGGCGAAACCATGTAAACTTTTTGGTCGATACCGGAGTTTTGCAGGTCTGAATTGACCAAAATCTCATAGTAAATGGCCTCACTAGGTACATACATTAGAGCAAAATCAACCGTCCCCTCTCCAGGTAAAATGTATTTTCTGGCAATCGAATTAATGTGTTTGCGCACGTCCTTTGCAAATTCGTTAAGGTACTTAGCCTTGTCGGCCTCATCGGCTGCCTTCATGGCCCGATTAAAGTTTTCCATTGGAAACTTAGCATCGATCGGAATCAGGCCATTCTTGGTTTTAACTATGGCGTCGACCTTTTCGCCAGACTTAAAGCCATATTGAAGGTCAAAGTTGTTTTTAGGAATCATCTGCTGCAACAAATCGCGCAAGACCTGCTCCCCAACGTTACCGCGCAATTTCGGTGAACGCAGGAAATCCTGTAGATCTTTCATGCTGCGGCCGATTTCTTGCATCTTACCCAGCTCCTGCTGAACACCCATCATGTACCCGGCTGCCTGGCTCAAGCGGTCATTGATCTCTTTGGTGGTAGATGTGATTTGGGTGCTCATACCAGCCATGTCGGCTTTTAATAAATGCAAGCCGCTATCGTTTTTGAGCTCACCAATTCGTTGATTGAGTAGCAGAATAATCAAGGCAAAACCGCCCATAACCAAAATGAATAGCGCAATTAATAAGGCAATCATGCTTCAATTATAGCATAAACCGAACAAACTACGAACAACTTAGAGGTTCTGGGCGTCCAGCCAGTGCTGCAGCTTGGATTTATAATGATCTGGAAAAGCCGAGCTAGCTGCAAAAGCCTCCTGAACCGTCGCTAGAGCCTGCTGAGCGCTTTGGCGACCGCTCGGGGTTATCCGAACCAAGTTAGACCGGCGGTCGTTGTGGGCTGGCCTCAGCTGCAGCAGACCCTGGCCGGCCAGTAATTCAACTTGTTTCGATATAACTGCTGGTGTCACTCCAACGTAGTCGGCAACGCTAGACTGCTGTAAGTCTCCTCGCTCAACTAAAGCCATTAAGACCAGAAACTGCGAGAAGCTCATTCCCGAAACTTCTCGCAGTCTGGATTCCGCGGCTTTCACAGTTTTTGAGACGTAACGATCAAGACGATACAGTAACGTCTGGCTAAACTTTGTTGTCCTTGCCTTAGCCGCTTTCTCCACAAGGTCTTAGTTTATATATAACTAGTTTGTTTGTAAACAGTTTATTTATATATTATTCGTATATTAACTACTTAACCAAGTGATTTGCTAATTAGCTTCTATTCCCAATTGATTCAATTTCTGGACCAGATCTTGGTAGCCGAAATATTCCAGGCCAACCATGCCTACCCTTTCGGCGCCAGCCACGTTGGTTGCCAGATCGTCGATGAAAATGGTATCTGAAGGCAAAACCTCTAAGGCTTTACAGAGGGCCAGGAAAGCTTCTGGCTCCGGCTTAACCGCGTGAATTTCGTGACTCAATACAGCCGCATCAAAATGATTAAAGATGTGCCGATAGCGGTTTAAGATGGCGTGCTCAGCGTGAGTATTTGAAAGCAAGCCGGTCTTATACCCCCGCTGCCGCAGGCGATCCGATAGTTCAAGCAGTTCCGTTCTAACTGGAGTATCAGCGATATAATGATCGGCCCAAAGGGCTCGATCAACTTTGGCATTATAATCAACGCCCAAGCTTTTGGTGACGTCTTTCCAGAACTGATCCAGATTAATGCTTCCTGTCTCGAGGTCGTTTAGGTGGGAATTAATAGCGGACTCAATTTCATCGACGGGAGCACCAAAAACTGCCTGACAGTAACTGTACAAGCGTTGCCTTTCGCTCGGCAGAATGACCCCACCGATGTCGAAGCCGATGGCCTTGAACTTGCGCCCAGGCATCAGTGCCAAACCGCTAGTATCATGCCCATGACGACGAAAACGACTAAGTATTGCAGCGAATCAATGGCCCAAAGTTTGCGTGGCCTGGCCGCAAAAGTGTAAGTCGTAAGCATCGAAACACCGTTAAAGCCAAGCCAAGCCCAGGCTCCGGTAATGGCACCATCCATAGCCGTCACCGCCCCAGCATATGAGACAAAATGAGCCAAAATATAGGCGGTGATGAGCGAGCCCGCGGCAGCCGTGGTATAGCCAACAGCGGCGCCCTCGGCTGGGTTCATGTCGCGGCGTCCGGTCAGCTCCATCCAAGGCTTTGCGAATAGGGCTGGTGAATACCAAATGGCACCAACCACCATGCTGGCCAAAGCGCTAACTAAAACAGCCGCAAAATTAACATCTACAGTTGCCAATCTTATCACCTCCCTCCACCAATCAAGTACATCTTATTATTGCCCCCTAGACTCATAATTGTAAAGCTAACGCTCAATCCAGGATTTTTCATCTGTAGACATGGTGTGACGAAATGAATATTACATAGACTTTTTCGATTTTTTGTTCTAAAAATTACAACATCTTCTGGGCTTCGATTCTTGATGCTAAGGTCAGCTTGTGGCTTTTGCAGTACTTTCGGCTTCATTAGCCGCTAGCCGATATTGGCAGTGTTCGCATGACTCTGTATAGTCGGGAATTGCATCGGACCCCAAGCATTTATGAATATCAATTAAAGCCTGTCCCACCCATCGATCATCACCCTCATAAGGCAGCAGGGTTAGATTGAACTCTAACTTGGCATCGAAAGCCTGGCGATCGGTCTGGCCATTGGCATAAACAAAGTAACCAATTGGTTGGACCTCGAATCCATTGCGCCTGAGCAGCCATTGGTAAACTTCCATCTGGCGCTTGTAAGCGTCCTTCCAATGATCATCTAAATTAACCTCCCCGGCCTTACTCGTTGATTTATAGTCCACCACTATTAGCTCTCCGGCTGGGTTCTCCCAGATGTCGTCGACGGCCCCAAAGATCAAAAAGTTGGTTGGCTCATGCAAGTACTGAACACCGTGGAAATTTTCTCGCCACTTATCCAACTTTTCGTGAGTGTACGGGATGGCATCAATGCCGTAGGCATCCATGATCGGATGCGCCCTTTTACCAATTCGATGCGCATCGAACTCTTTTTTGAGCAGTGTATCAACGGCTGAGTTGAGCGTGAATCCTGGAATCGAAGGTCGGCCAACACCGAGTCGTCTATCAATGTAAAAACAGCGCGGACACTGGACGAAGTTCTCGATTTTGGTACGTGACAGCTTAAACGGCTCGGTTGAGCTAGGGTCATAAAGATTTTTGGCGCGTTTAGTCATAAGGATATTATAGCGCGGCCTAGAACAATCTAGCGCCTAGTGGTACCTCGGTGCTGGGCTGAACTAGAATACATTCTCCACTTTTATCAGGCACGCCTAAAGTTAGAACTTCAGAAACTGCTGGTCCAATCTGGCGGGGTGGAAAATTGACGACAGCCAGAACGATTCTTTCAAGAAGCTGCTCCTTCTTATAGTTTTTCGTTAATTGAGCGCATGATTTTTTTACTCCAATTTCCGAACCAAAGTCTATCTTCAACTTGTAGGCTGGTTTTTTTGCTTCTGGGAAATTATCAACTTCAATTATTTTGCCAACCCTGATATCAACTTTTTGAAAATCATCATAATTTGCCATTAACTCTCCTTGGTCGGGGTGAGAGGACTCGAACCTCCGGCCTCAGCAACCCGAATGCTGCGCGCTACCAACTGCGCCACACCCCGATGTTTCCGACCACTCACTATAGCTTAAAGTTGATTTGATTACCATAATGCGAGTATCTGAAAAAGTTGATCTTGATTATTTTGTTAAATACGCCCGTTTATTTCGCTAAAACCAGAAGGGATTTGGTACTTTTGTAGTTTTTCTAACAACACTAGTTTTCGCTAATTTTTTATCAAAATTGTTCAAAACTATACCTCGCCAGTGACTTTTAAGCCAACTTTTTTGGTCTTTATAGAGTTTTATAGCTCCGCGCTGACTGAACTCAGTTCTCATGACCCCACCGGCGTGTGGATGAGCGTGTTGTTGCTTGATCGGTGAGTTAAAGCCATGGGCATAGTGACTTAGTTCATGGAAGATGGTGGCTTGAATAACATAATCAGGAATTTCAGGGTCACGAAACAGCCCGTTGATGGTGATGATGCTGACATCAGATTCCTTGTGGTCTACCATAATCGAACCCAGTCGGGTTTTGGCTTTACGGCCGAATCGAATTCGAACGATATTATCTTGGGGGATATCGCTAAAATATGAATCCCAAGTCTCATCTAAGAGTTGGTGTAGCCACCTCTCGTCACGCATAATTAAAGCTTATCATGAATGCAATGGAAGTGATTTTTGCCGGGCGGATAGCTGCCGCTGGTTATCTGCTGACAAGCTTCATTGACCTGCTGCTCTAGGGTTTTTATGTCTGCGGCTGTTTTGATAGTCACGCCGATCTGGCCTGTTTCGACATAATCTAGAACCAATTTGGTTGGCAGTTGTTTGGTTGAAGCAAACCAACCCAAGGCGTAGAGCGAAATTTGCAAACTAGCTCTAGCCTTTTCATCAGCCTTTAATTTAGTTTCGACCTGACTAGTTTTAAAATCCCTGATCTCGACCCCATCTGAGTCTTCGTAGATGGCATCATAGCGACCACGGATGGTGCCATGGGCTAATTCAAAGTTAAATGATCGCTCAACGTATTTGGGCCAACGTTTGCCGGCCTCTTCCCGCTGATGGAAGCGCTTGATAGTGGCTTGAGCTGATTTTAGTCGCCTGGCCTCTTGCCCCTTGCTAGCATAGCCCTCGACCTGCCAAGTCTTGGCAAAGTAGTCCTCTAGATCCTTGAGATCGACTGATCGCCGGCGGCGTTGTTGAAAGTAATAGCTGATGACGGCGTGGATGGCGGTACCATAGAGCATGGCCGGCTGAACAGGTTGGGGCACGTTTAGTACGTACTTCCAGTAAAAGTTCAGCGGACACATCAAATAATCCTCAACTTGATGAACGCTCAAGTCTAGACGCTGGTTATGAAGAAAGCTGGGGCTAATCGTTGATTTCTTGCCTGAACTGGCCCCAAACATCTTGATTTGCTCCGATGCCGGCAAAGCTTTTGGCAAAGCGGCCTGAGGCTCGTGACCAAGGGCCTCGGCTAAAAATTGGGATGGGCGCTTGGCTCTAATCCCGCCGTGGTTAGTGCTATAGCTCATGATCAACTTAGTTTTGGCCCTGGTCATCGCCACATACATCAGGCGTCGCTCCTCGGCCAGATGCCAGTCCTCATCGCTAATATGTTCGCCGGTGGCCAGTTCAATTGGGATTTCAAGTTTATAGGCACGCCGTCGCGGTGGAAAAGCTCCAGCCGTTAAATCAAAGAGATAGACAGCCTCAAATTCTAGACCTTTTGATTTATGAATCGTCATAACTTGGACCAGATCTTGACCAGTTTCGAAATCACTTGGTTGGGCAATTTCGACCTCTTCAGTCAGCGTTCCTAATGATGCGACATAGCCAAAGGCGGTTTTGTCATGAGATACCTGCTGAAATTCAGCTAGCGTAGTAAAGAACATGGCTAGTTTGTTGATTTGCAGGACAACTCCGGGATCAGTCTGAGTGGCATCGGTTAAACGCTTGAGATAGCCTATTTTATCAATATAAGCATAGAGTAGTTCACCGGCGGATTGGTTTAGAGCCTGCCTGCGCCAACTGTCTAAATCGCGAATATGGCCACTTAACGAAATATCCTCGGTTGATGCCCTAATTTCCTGATCCAATGATCGGTTGTGTTTGCGCGCCTGTGCGCTTAAGCGAGCCAGGCTAGCGATATCGGAGTTATAGATAGGTCCAGATAACAGATTATAGAGGCTGTTATCATCATCCGGGTTGGTCATATATTGTAAAAAGGACAACATCTCTCGAACTATTTCCTGTTCGAATAGCCGCTCGCCGCCACTGTAATGGTAGTTAATACCCTTACGCTCGAGGACGTCTATGACCGCAGCCGCTTGCTTACGATTACGCACCAAAACCGCAATCATATCCCCCTTCAAACCCTTGGCCAAATCCGCCTTGATTGACTCGGCCAGCTTGTCAGCCTCTTCGCCAAATGTGGTATAAGGTCTGACTTCAGGCTGCTTCCCCGGTTTTGTGCCGACCAGTCGCTTGTTTAATTTATTCTTAATCTCCAATCGAAACGGGTTATTATGCTGAATTAACTGGTAGGCGGCATCCAAGATCTGCTGCGTTGATCGATAGTTCTTGGTCAAGACAATCTGTTTGGTCTTGGGATAGCGTAGTTTGAATTCCAGGATATTTGAAATGGCTGCTCCTCGAAACTTGTAGATACTTTGATCATCATCGCCCACCACCATGATGTTGCCATCGGCTCCGGCTAAGGTTTCGATCAGACGGGCCTGAGCTAAATTAGTGTCTTGAAACTCATCGACCATAATATATTTAATTTCGGTTTTGATTGATTTAAGAATATTAGCTCGATTTAGCAGTAATTCTAAGGCCAGAGAAACTTGATCCGAAAAATCAATTAAACCCCGCTGGCGCATTAGCTGGTTATAGGTTGCAAAAGCCTGGGCCAGCTCCATTTGCTTGCTGGCTTCGAGTTTGGAGGCTGCATCGCTGGTCCCGTTCTTCAACTTTTTGGCCCAAGCCAAATATTGCTTGGGAGTAATTAGCTCTTCTTTGAGCCTAGAGAAGTAAGTCGCCAAATCGCCCAATAGAGCAACCGGATCACCGATGGGAGCAAAGTAGTTCAACTTGAAGGCATCTAGATTTTGGCGCAGAAACAATCGCTGCTGAGCTTGGTTGATCAACCCTAAGCGGCCATCTAAACCGATTTCGGTACCGTATTGGCTTAAGATGTCTGAGCCAAAACTATGAAAGGTCATGACTTTCGTATCAACCAACCCATAGGGCAAGAGTAGGTCCAGTCTCTCTTCCATCTCTTTGGCGGCTTTTTCGGTAAAAGTCAGCGCTAAAATTTGGCTGGGTCTAGCCTTGCCTTGGTTGATCAAGTGCGCCGCTCGCCCAGTAATAACTTGGGTTTTGCCAGTACCCGCCCCGGCCACAACCAGCAGTGGTCCCTCATCATGTTCGACAGCTTGGCGTTGATCTGGATTGAGATTCTTTAACTCCATCGAAATTAGTATAGCTTATCAGCTTAGCCCCAGATTGTGGTTAAGCTTTGCTCGTGCTATGCTTCCCCTAGAAGTATGGTGGATGCGGATCAATATTTGACCACGACGGCCAAACTGCTGCCCTACGTTAAACGATCTAATAATTCAGTCGGAGCAGCCACGGCCTACATGCGCGAACCCGACCCCACTCAGGCGGGGCTGGGCGAACTTTTCGGCGTGGTGGAAGCCTTGGCCCCAGGCAAACAAGCCTACGAGGTGGTTGATCTAATTTTGACAACTGCCACCAAGACCTACTACGCCAATGCTGAGGCTCAAGCTGTTAGTCAATTTGAGGCGGCTATCAAAGCCGTTAATGAAGAGCTGGCTACTTTTGCCACCCATGGAAATAACGCTTGGGTCGGCAAAGTTAGCGCCGTTTTGGCCGTGGTCTCGGCCGGCCAAGTTCACCTGACCCAGGCTGGCTCGGCCTCAGCCTATTTATTCCGCCGAGGCCAAAATAGTTGTATTACGACCGGGCTTGCCACTAAAGAACCTCACCGGCCGTCAAAAACCTTCACCAATATTGCCAGTGGCCAACTCCAATCGGGCGATCGGCTAATGCTTGCCACCCCGGCCCTCCTCCATCAGCTGAGCTTGGATGAGTTATCACCGATTGTGACCCAAAATTCGGCAGCTACAGCCGTGCAAAAATTGCAGCAAATCTTAACCCCCCAGACTAACTTAGACCGAATTGCCGCAACAATCAGCGAAATTGCCAAGGCTGACGAAGCCGCTATGATGCCTCAAACTGGCCTGTCCAAAGAGGCTCGTTTGGGCAAACCAGAAAATATGGCGGCTCTGGCCCGCCAAAACGCTGCCCCCATCATGTCGACTCTAGCCCGGCAGGTAGGTCGCTCGATGGGCTGGGTCAAACAATTTTATGGGAGGCAAATGCGGCCTGGACTTAAGCGATTAAGCTTGGGTCTGGCGGCCTGGCTGCGGCGAGTTTTATCCCATCGCCGTGGCCGCTGGCTGTTTTTGGCTGGCGTCGTTATGGTCATATTCTTGGGTATTTTTATGCTTAGTCGGAGCG
>DATIHN010000003.1 GCA_035480635.1 Candidatus Saccharimonadales bacterium | reverse complement strand
GATTTAATAATCGGCATAACTAAGTGACTATAGCGGAAAGTTCTCGGTTTGTAAAGCTATAAAAAGTGATGGCCCGGAGCGGTTTTACCCGCTCCGGGCCCGAGACTTGCGACTTGTGCTTCCCAGATGTCGTGTCTGGACAAGTCCGTTAGAGTTCGATTACACCATCGCTTGGCCCATCGGCCGACGCGCGGACGAACCCCTGCGACCTTCGAGTCCCCCCGAAGACTCGCTGGTGAGTTTTGTTCGAGCCTCCACTCTAGACCATGATGTTGTGCTTCCAAGTCCATGGCCAGCTTGGTTTGTTGGTACGAAGCCGTGGTAGCAGGGGCGAGGCGATTCTTTCGATCGCTCGTGTACCCCACTGGACTTCATCGCCCCAAGAGAGGCGATTTCAAAGTTTCGCCGGCCGGTCTTACTGGAAAACCGGCGGCGAGGTGGTGTGGAAGGTGAACTTCCGCACACGCACTCCCCTCTGGTCGTAGTGACCGCTTGGCTTTGTTAGCCGAGTTTTGAAACCATCTCGGGCCTGCCAGGCCAGTCAAGGTGGCAGGTCGCCCCAAAATCGGCTTACCACGGCACCGAATCGATACTTTCGATCGTTCGGCTAAACCCGCTTGGGCCCGAAACACACAGTCTCGCTTACGGAACACGTGGTTCCGCTTTTAAGGTGCTTATGCACCGTGGCGTGATTCGTGCTGGGCCCTGAACCCAGCCGTAACCAGTCCCGGTACCTGTCCGTTCCTTGGGGCCCAGGCGTCCAGTTTCGACAAAGTGTCGACACGAACGCCACAGAACCTCAGGTAGATTTGCGCGGTCAGGGTTCACCTCCTACTCGGAAGTTGGCCAAACTATACTCCCCCAGTGTTAATTATGTCAACCCTTGCGAACAAAATGCGAACAAAGTGCTTATGCTCTATTGACAATTAATCAATAACTTGTTATATTAATTGATCGTTTAGGAATATTTATGGATCTAACCCCCAAACAACAAACTTCAGAGGCCATTCGCCAAGCCGAGAGCATTCTAATTGTGACCGGCCAAAACCCCACCATCGACCAAGTCGTGGCCGTGGTTGGGTTGGCTAGTGTGTTGCGCAAGTTTGGCAAAAAAGTCAGTGCCGTTATTAGCGACCCTGTGCCGTCTAGGCTTAGTTTCCTGGAAACCGATCAACCTGATCGGACCATGAACGGCCTGCGCGATTTTATCTTAAAAGTTGATCTCAAAAAGTCGGAAGTTGATAAGCTGAAATACACAGTTGAAGACCAAAAGCTCAACATCCACATTACGCCCTTCAAAGGCGCCTTTGCTCCGAGCGATGTGACCTTTGCCTATGGCACTTATCACTTCGATATCATTATTGTTCTGGGTGTGCCCAGCCGCAACCGGATTGATCGCGTCTTCGATAAAGCCCCTGAGATGTTGGACGAAACGCCCATCATTAATATTGATTTCCACCGCGTCAATGAAAATTACGGGGCGGTTAACCTAATTGATAGCTACGCTGCCAGCCTCTGCGAAATTCTAGTGGCTCTCGCCGAATCTCTGCAAACCGGTTTGATTGATGAACCGATTGCTACAGCCTGGCTAGCCGGCATTATGGCAAGCACCGATCGCTTCACCGCCACTCACACTACCGCTAAGGCTCTAACGGTAGCCGCTCAGTTGATGGCAGCCGGGGCTAAACAGCAACAAATCGTCAAATCACTCTATAAATCAGGTGGCGATGGCAGGACTAGCCAATCCCAACCTCAGCCCAAAGCCGCAGAACCTGCACCCAAACCTGTTGAAAAGGCCTTAGAAGCCGACGTCGCTAGCGACGTGCCGGCCGCTGAATCAAATTCTAGTAATTAACTCCGGCGACTTCGTAGATCAAAAGTTCCACTAACTCCTGGGGGCTAGCGGCCCCGGTTTTGATTTTATATTCAGTATCAACTGAGAGCAAAAAGGCCTGCCGCAATTGATCTTCCTCAAAGCTACCCTGTCGGGCTGCGGCTTTTTGGGCCGCATAGGGTGAAATACCGGCTTCTTTGGCCAGCTGCGATGGCGGCATTGGCCCGGCCGTTTTAGCCAGTAGCAAATTACGTAATTGCCAAATAATCATCGAGAGCACGTACATTTCGCTAGCACCGCTAGCTAATATGTCTTGATACCGGCGCAGGGCCTGGCTGGTTTGACCTGATGCCACAGCCTCAATTAATTCAAAGATGTTGTCGTCTTTGGCTTGCTCTACCATGGTCTCAACATCACTGCGGCCGACCGCTGTGTGATAACTAACCAGCTTCATTAACTCTTGCTCCAACCGCCACTGGTCATCCCCTACCCGATTGACCAGTTCGGTCGCCGCGCTGCGATCAATTTCGCCCCCTAATTCCCTGGCTTTGGTTGTTACCCAAGCTACCAGTTGCGAGTGGTCGAGCAGCTTAAATTCTTGGTCATTGGTTTTAGCCTTGAGAGTTTTATAATAGTGAGTCCGCCGATCGACTTCTTTTTCGTAAAACACCACTACCGTAGTATCTGGCACATCGCTAATAATGCTCTCGATTTCATCGGCCGCTTTTTTGTTGGACGATAAATATTCGACGATCGCTAGTCGGCTGGATGACAAAAACGGTACAGCTCTAAGTGCCGCCCGCAATTCTTTGGCTCCAACGCTGCTGCCATCAATTCGTTCCAAGCCAAGGTCGCTGCCAGTTTTCTTTAGGTAAGTGGCAACCATTTCTTGGAGTTTGCGTCTAGAGGCGTAACTATTGGGGCCATGAAAGAAAAAGATCATGGATCAATTATACCTTTGGAGCCTTTTGGCACTTGGGGCAAACGTGGGTGCCGCGGCCAGCTACCCGGATTTTAATGATAGTGGTAGCGCAAACCGGGCAGGGCTGTCCGGTCCGGCGAAAAACGCGAGCGTGATCAAGGTAGTCGCCCTTGCCACCCAAGGCGTTAACGTAATGAGCAAAACTGGTCCCACCATGTTCTATGCCGGATGCGATAATGGTTTTAATGGCTTCGAACAGGCGTTTGATTTGGGCCGGTGTTAGATTGCCGGCTTTGGTGGCCGGATGGATTTTAGCCAAATGTAGAGCCTCGTCGGCGTAAATGTTCCCGATGCCAGCAACCGTCGATTGATCGAGAATTACAGCCTTGATGGGCGATTTGGGATGGCGCTTTAGGGCGGCTTTAAAACTGGGTAGCGTAAAGTCGGTACCAAGTGGCTCGGGACCCAACCGACTAATAAAATTATGGCTAGAAATTTCAGCCGTTGGCACAATTTGAATCCAACCAAATTTGCGCTGATCGTTAAAGAACAGGCAATCCCCACTGGCAAAACCAAAGATTATTCTGGTACTGCCATCGGGCAGTTCGGCCGCCATGCTCTTGGTTGGATGCCCGCCAGCCAGTCGCTGGCCGCTAGCTTCAACCAACACCATTTGGCCCGTCATCTTCAAATGAACCAACAGACTCAAATGATTTGATAATTCGATGATGAGGATTTTGGCCTGACGGCCTAGGCCCGTGATTTTATGACCAATTATTGAACTAGAAACTTGTTCAAGCGTAAGCGTTTTGGAATGGAGAATCTCGACCGAAGTAATGGTTTGGCCAATCAGTCTCGGCTCGAGCCCTATTCGAATGGTTTCGACCTCTGGTAATTCTGGCATTAGGGTCAGCTTAACAAATTTTTTGCGTCCAAGTGAGCATAAGCTGTATTATGAGAATGATAGCGGAGGGGCGCGTGCAAGATTCATTTGGTGGGTTATTAGAACCAAGCGATCGCCTGGGCGAAAAATGCGGCGTAATTGCGGCAGCCAGCGCCAGTGGCGAAGCTGCTCGCATCGTTTACTACGGCTTGTGGGCCTTGCAGCATCGCGGGCAGGAAAGTTCGGGAATTACGGCTAGCGATAGCCGGTCTTTGTATCACCACTCTGGTATTGGCTTGGTTTCGCAAGCCTATCGCGAAGACGATTTGGCCAAACTGCCAGGAACACTTGCCATCGGCCATAATCGCTACTCCACTTCTGGCGAAAAGGACCTGACCCAACCAATTCTGCGCTCCAAGGCTGGCTTTGCCCTAGCCCATAATGGCAACCTCCCATCTGTAGCCGCCTTGCAGGCTTTTTTGGTTGATCGAGGCATCAATATCCGTGGGCATAATGATTCCGAATTGATGGCTGATTCAATAGAATACTACCTCTCGGAGGGTCATGATCTAGCCTCGGCCGTGCGCGCGTCCTATCCCCTCTTTACGGGGGCTTTTTCGTGCGTGGCCGTGGCACCTGGTCAAATTGTGGCCTTTCGCGATCCCATGGGCATCAGACCTCTGGCCCTGGGCAAGCTAAGTGATGGTTTTGTGGTAGCTAGCGAAAGTTGCGCCTTTGATACTATTGGCGCCGGTTTCCTGCGCGAGGTTGCTCCGGGTGAAATGATTATGATTAATAAAGACGGCTATGACTCTGATCAGTTGGTCGAGGGCCAGCAGCGCCTGGATATCTTCGAGCTGGTATATTTTGCCAGACCCGACAGTTTGATCCTGGGCAAGCGGGTCAATGAGGTCCGTCGACGCATGGGTATCAATCTGGCCCGAGAAGTCAAAGTTAAAGCCGATGTTATCATCCCGGTACCGGATTCGGCTATTCCGGCGGCCTTGGGCATTGCCGCCGAAACCGGTATCCCCTTTGACCATGGATTAATCAAAAACCGCTACATCCACCGCACCTTTATCCGCCCGGCCCAGAGCCAGCGGGAGCGCGATCTGCAAATGAAGCTCAATCCTCTACCAGAAGCTATAATGGGCCGCTCCGTTGCCGTCGTCGATGATTCGATCGTCCGCGGTACTACCACCAAAAAGCTGGTCCAGATGCTCTATGGCGCCGGGGCTCGCGAGGTTCACGTGCTAATTAGCTCGCCGCCAGTCCGCTACCCCGACTTTTACGGCATTGATACGCCCAAACAATCGGAATTAATTGCCGCCAACCACACGATCGAGGAAGTTTGCCAGATCATTGGCGCCGATTCCCTAAATTTCTTATCCTACGATGGCATGATAAATGCAACGGGCTTGCCGGTGACAAAATTCTCAACAGCCTGTTTTAACGGCGAATATCCGATCGATATTTTGGAACGAACCAAGGAAGTTAGGCGCCCAGTAGCGGTTTAGAACTCCTCTGATGAGTAAAAGTGGTGCTCCTCCACAAAGGTATTGAGCTTGCCTTCAACCATCTCCAGCTCGGTTTCAAAGCTGGAATAGCGCTTGGGGTATTTGCGTGCCTCTTCAAGGCTCATCCAGCTGTTTTCCCCGCCCTCGAACTTTTCGATTAATTTACCTCTGTGGTTGATACAGCGAACCACGAAGAACATCTTATCTTCGATCTTTTCGTCGGTGCCTTCAATCGTGGTGTGTTCGTGATACAGGCCGCGAATTTCGTATTCGGCTTCCAACCCAGTTTCTTCCATTAACTCCCTAGCTGCGGTCTGGGCGATGGTTTCGCCCCAAGTAATCTTGCCGGTCGGAAAGCCGAGATAGCCGTAGTAGGGATTCTTGGTGCGTTTTTGAAACAACAGCTGACGCTGGCCCTTATGTTCTCTCTCAACTCCTAAAAGCACCGCCACCTTGGGCTGCCTCTCGATGGTTTTGCGGTCGGTATCAAGCTTATTGGCGTATTCCTTGCCTTTGATAGTCAATTTATAACGGCCTCGACCGACCTTCTCCACCATTCCTAGCTCCACCAAACGACTGATGTGGAAGTTAAAGTGATCACTGGTTAGCCCCGTCGGCTTTTGCAGCTCGGCATAGCCGGCATCGCGCACAAACAACAACTCGCGCAGTATGCTGGTTTGAGCATCATGAATCTTTACTTCTAGGGTCATTCTCATCCCCTTCACTTAACCTTAATGGTCAGCCTAGGGCAAGCCTGAGCGTAAATCTAGTAAAGTCGAGTTTAGTTAATCGCGACGTAGAGCAGGCTTATGATTACTGCGAGATGAAAGCAGCTAACATAGCCGGCCTGGACCGCTAGAAATCTGTTAGTTTTCTGGGTTTTAAAGCCAAGTGGTATAAAGCCGACCATCACCAAGGCTATACAATAGACCACAAAGCGAATAGATGCTGGCAATACCGGCGAGTTGGCCACCATCCAGAGTAATGGGATGAGCAGTACCGCTTCGGTGATTGCCACATAATGATGAATCAAACCCGTAATACCATTTAACTCGGTGTCAAAGGGCACCCAGGCGGTTATGAGCTGCAATCCAATAGCTATGTAAGATAGCGTCATAAATAGAGGGTTGAGTTGTAAATTTGGGACAAACCAATTCATGAGAAAGTATAAAAATATTAGTCCAGATACTGATAGCCCGAAGGCATAGATTAGAGCTGTCCGTTTACTCGAAACCGCTAGTTGGCTCAGAGTTGGGTATGGCAAGTGATTGGTTTTTGAATAAATGTATGCCATCACACCCCAGAACAATATGATGGCCGCGAGGCCGGCAATCACTAAAGCTCACCCCAGTCTTTACCAATCGAGGTATCGACTTCAATCGGGACACCGAGATCGTAGACTTTTTCCATGACGTCCTTCATCAGTTTGGCGACGGCTTCAGCCTTAGCCTCAGGCGCTTCCACGATCAATTCGTCGTGAATTTGCAGGAGCAGTTTGGAATCATCGCCCAGTTTAGGGTAGAGCTCAATCATGGCTAGTTTCATAATATCGGCTTGGGAGCCTTGGATCGGCACATTGATAGCCATGCGCTCGGCGGCGGATGAGATTTGGAAGTTGTTGGAATTGATTTCCGATAGAGGCCGGCGGCGGCCCAGCAAAGTTTCGGCATATTCGTTCTTGCGAGTATCGACTTTGATTTTTTCGACGAACTTGGCTAGTCCCGGCCGCAAATCGTAATAGCGTTTGATGAACTCAGCGGCTTCCTCGCGAGTCATGCCAGTTCCAACCGAGAGACCGTGGGCACTCATGCCGTAGAGTACGCCGAAGTTGACGGTTTTGGCGTTATAGCGCTGGTCCTTGGTGACTTTGTCGTAAGCCACGCCGTAGAGTTCGGCGGCGGTTTGCTGATGAATGTCGACGCCGTCTTTGAGGGCTTTGATCATAGCCTTGTCGCCCGAGAGTGCCGCTGCAATGCGTAGTTCGAATTGAGAATAGTCGGCCGAAATCAGCGCGCGGCCCTTGGGCGCCACAAAGGCCTTGCGAATCTCGCGACCAAGCTCGGTCCGTACCGGGATGTTTTGCAGATTGGGGTTGTTGGAACTAAGCCGTCCGGTTTGAGCAATCGTCTGGCTAAAGCTAGTGTGAATACGGTGATCAACTGGACTAATCATTTTAGGCAGAGCATCAACGTAGGTGTTTTTGAGCTTAACTAACTCACGATATTGCAATATCAGCTCAATAATCGGGTGAGCATCCTTCATCTTCTCCAGCTCGCTAGCGGCCGTAGACAGGCCGGTTTTGCCTTTCTTGATGACGCCAACCTCAGATTTAATCGCTAGTTTTTCGTACAAAATGCGACCGAGCTGAGCCGGTGAAGCGATATTGAAGTGCTCACCAGCTTGCTTCCAAATATCGGCTTCGAGTTTGAGAATTTTAGCGCTAATGTCTTTGTTAAAGGCGCTGAGGAACTTCTCGTCCAATTCGATTCCAGCTAGCTCCATTTCGGCCAGCACCGCAATCAGCGGCCACTCGGTTTCTTCGGCCAGTTTCTTGAGCTTGGTTTTGGCTAGCTGGGGCGCCATTTTGGCATACAGGCGCCAGGTGATATCGGCGTCTTCGCTGGCATAGGTGGTGGCATCTTCAATGGCTACGAAATTAAAAGTTGATTGGCCTTTGCCACGTTTGCCAATCATTTCTTCGATCGGAATCATCTCAATGCCAAATTCGCTATAGGCCAGATCATCGAGGGTGCGCGAGCGGGCCAACGGGTTGAGTAGGAACGAAGCCACCATGGTATCAAAGGCGATGCCCGCCATTTTAACTCCGGCGCCACTCATGATTTCGTAATCAAACTTGATGTTGTGGCCGGCTTTCGCGATCTTAGGATCAGCCAAAATTGGCCCAAGTACAGCCAGGGCCTCTTTAATGGACAGTTGCTTGCCGGCACTGTGCCCCACCGGGACATAATAGGCCTCGCCCTCCTTCCAGCTGAAGCTCATCCCGACTAGCTTGGCTTGCATCACGTCGAGGCTATCGGTTTCGGTATCGAAGGCAAAGATTTTTTGCTTGCTCAAATCAGCCGCTAATTTAGATAACTTCTTAGAATCATCGATGCAGAAGTATTTGGCTTTGCCCAGATGTGCTCGATCGGGGGCTTTCGGCTCGGGATCAAATAGCGATGGTGAATTGGAGACTTCGGCTGGCAGTTTATCGAGCAGCGATTTAAAGTCCAACTCGCGAAAGAGGGCGTGAATGGCTTGGCGGTTGTAGTGGCCCAGTTCGGCGCTTTTTAGATCCAGCGTCAGCTTCATATCGCAGACGATTTGGGAGAGTTCCTGTGATAAATAGGCCATCTCTTTATCATCCTTCAGGAGTTGGGCGGTTCTGCCACCGATTTTATCCAAGTGTTTATAGACACCATCAAGACTGTCGTATTTGGCGATTAGGGTGGTAGCGGTCTTTTCGCCAATCCCCTTCACCCCTGGAATGTTATCGCTGGCGTCGCCTTTGAGGGCTTTTAGATCAACGAACTGCTCGGGTGTAACGCCATAGCGTTCTATGACAGCCTCGGCATCATAGATCACAGTATCAGTGATGCCCTTGCGCATAGTGTAAACCTTGGTGTGATCATCGATTAGCTGCAATTCGTCCAGATCACCAGTGACGATAATGGTTTCAAGTTTGCCGGCTTTGGCGGCTAGGGTGCCAATGATGTCATCGGCTTCATAATTTTCGACTTCGATGAAAGGCAAGCCCATGGCTTTAACCACTTCACGAGTCGCCGGGATTTGTTCATAAAGATCATCGGGTTGTTTGACGCGGTTGGCCTTGTACTCTTTATACATATCTTTGCGGAAGGTTTTGCTGGATTTATCCCAAGCCACAATGGCATAGGTTGGTTTGAGATCGCTCAAGACTTTGAGCAGCATCATGGTAAAACCGTAAACCGCGTTAGTCGGCTCGCCTTTAGAATTGGTCAAGTGTGGAATAGCATGATAGGCCCGGTGAAAGACCGCACTACCGTCAACTAAGACTAATTTATCTTTTTTAGCCATACGATTAGTATACCTGATTCTCGGGGCAGCCTAGGCATGCGGAGCAAATTTTAGTACCATAATGATAGTTGAATACAACCGCTTCGGCGGTGGATGGATGGGAGGTACTCGATCAGGCACGAGTCTAAGACTGGTGCTCTTTTAGTACCGCTATCTACCTTGAAAAACCGACGTCAGGAGCAAAATTGCCAGGCTATCTGCAAATGGAAGAACTCATCAGCATGATTGATGAGACCAGGCGGGCACTGTATTGTCAGATTTTGGCTGACCACAGTCCCCTCTTTCGCCAAGCGGCCGGATCTTCCCACAACCACCAGGCCTGGCCGGGTGGATACTGGGATCATGTCACCGAGGTCATGAACTTGGCGGTGATTCTGTTCAAAACGCTCAACAATGCCCGGGCACTGCAGTTCAGTCTGAGCGCGGCACTGGAGGTACTCTTTCTCCATGACATCGAAAAGCCATGGCGCGGGTATTTGGATGCTGAAGGCAAGTTCGTTCTGAACCCAGACCTAGCCGGTAAAGCTGCTCGGAAGGAGTTCCGCGATCGCAAGCTGGAAGAATACGGCATCCAACTGAACACCCGTCAATTGAACGCCCTGCGCTACGTGGAGGGAGAGTTGGATGATTACTCCCCCGGGCGATGCACTCAGTGGCCGCTTGGAGCCTTCTGCCATATGTGTGATAACACTAGTGCCAGACTCTGGCCTACCTTCCCGCTGCCCGGCAACGACCCATGGAAAGGTGCTGGTCGCACAACCGACACCAGTGAGTACATGCGAGAGTACTACTCACTCTACCTGAACAGCCCCTGTCCAGATTGCGGTTCGCTTGATCAAGAGGTCCGCAATTACGACGCGATGTGGCACGATGGAGATGTTCACTGCCGAAACTGTGGTGCGCGGGTTCGATCTTTTGACGCCGGATAATAATTCAAAGGTTTAGGCCCGGAGGAAATCCCTCCGGGCCCATTACATTTAGGCGCCGTAATAGGGGGCACAGCCCCATGCGCCAGTCGCCGTTCCGTGATTCCAGGTCTTCCAACGCTCAGCCACTACTAGCTGCTGCTCGCGGCTGGCTAGACCGGGTAGCTCGGGATATCGGAACTGGGCGACCAGATCGCTCCATCGCCTTTCGCCGCTGGGCGTCAGACCATGAACGAAGGCCTTGTACCCACGATTGTTCATACCAAGGCCGCCGCCAAAGATCAGCCCTTGGAAGTGCCAATTGCCCTGCTCCTCACACCTGGCCACGCCATCCCATGGCGATGGGCCCTTGAGACTTTCGAGCAGTTGGTGGTTTTGAACCTCGGGGTTGGCCGCCCACAGCCAAATCTGGACCTGCTGGGTTTTGTAACGCTGAGCGGCGGCGTTGGCCACAGCCATGACGTTAACAGGTTGGACTTGTGGGGCGGATTCGGTTGTAGCAGCCGGCTTAGTTTCGACACTCAGTCCCCGGCTTTGGGGCGAATGCAGGAACAATACCGACATTACAAGGAACGCCAGGCCAAGGCCCAGGGCTCCAAACTTCAGTCCGCTGGTCGCGGACCGCGCAAGTACGGCTGTACTCGATGATTGCCGCATCTTGGCCTTTTCTGCTCGGAACATAGTTCCTCCTAGGCAGGTATGGGATGCGGTCAATCGCCTTGCCAGTCTACTCGCGAAGCGTCTTACATCGTCATGATGCGCTTCGGGCCCTCAGGGGACCTTACGAGGTGCAGACGATCAACCAAGTTCGTTTTGGGGAGTAGGTGCGGTTTGAAGACTCCTTTGTTCGACCTGATACGTACAATCCCGATCATAGTAACAAATGATTTGGGCTTATGCAAGCCTTAATCGTAATTGACACTTTTAACGCTAAGCGCTTTATAAAAGATTTAAGCCCGCAAGTTGTTAAACTCACGGGCTATTGGCCGAAATACTTCCAAATAACTACTTCGGTCAGGCTGTAGGTTGAGCGATGCCGTACGACATATAGAACGGAAACATCTCTCAGCACCCTCTCAACAAGATAGGCTGGCAGTGCGATCCCATGCTCGTTGCTGGTTTTTGTTTCGACCGAAATCGCATCAGCATCAGGCTCGGTTACCCCGGCTTGATGCAAGCGAAGCATGGCATCAAAAACGACTTGAATCATGCTTCGTTTCGAGTAGCCTTGCCAGAAGAGCTCTGACTTGCCATATGGGTCCCTGGCTAAACCGCGCCGCCAGCGTTCAGCCGGCGTCAGGTGGTATGCGGTACCAAATCCCGAACCATCAGACTCGATCCGGCCCTGCTTCCTCAGCTCAACCAGTGCTCTACTGATTTGGCGGTGCCCCGGAGCTTTTGATCCGAGAATTCGCTCTATGTACGCCTCCAAGAAATGAAACCTGGTTCTTGGATCTGCCTTCCTCTCCTGATCGGCAATCGCATCGAGCACTAGCTCTTTAATTTCACGGTTCTCCACGAAGTTCCCTTCGTCGGCATGGTACAAATCAAAGCAGTAATCCGCTCCAGATACAAGCTTAACCAAAAACAGCCCTTTCGGGCTGCTTTGGCTGTCATCTCGAGCCTAGTCGAGAGATCTGTTTGTGGTTCTCAAATAGATTCCTCCACTTCGGTCGGAATGACAAGGAGATTGCCACGATCGACAAGGCGATCTCGTAATGACAATCGTTTAACGTAAATAGTCTTTGAGCTTTTTGGATTCTCGATGCTTGCGTAATTTAGCTAAGGCCTTGGCTTCGATCTGCCGAATGCGTTCGCGGGTAACGCCGAACTCTTGGCCGACTTCTTCCAATGTGTGACTGCGGCCGTCTTCTAGCCCAAAGCGCATGCGTAGGATTTTTTGTTCGCGAGGTGTTAAGAGCGCCAAAACTTCATTGATTTGCTCCTTGAGCAGCTGCTCGGTAGCGTTTTCCAGAGGGGTCTTTTGGTCTTCGTCCTCGATGAAATCACCAAGCCTTGAGTCTTCCTCCTCCCCCACTGGGGCTTCTAACGAAACAATGTCTTGCTTGATTTTTAAGATGTGATTGACCTTTTCAACTTCCATTTCCATCTCAGCCGCAATTTCTTCCGGCAGTGGTTCACGGCCCAATTCTTGGACCAGGCGGCGTTGGGTGCGAATCAATTTGTTGATGGTTTCAACCATGTGGACCGGGATGCGAATGGTGCGGGCCTGATCGGCAATGGCACGGGTGATGGCCTGTCGGATCCACCAGGTGGCGTAGGTCGAAAATTTGTAACCTTTGGTGTAGTCGAACTTCTCAACGGCGCGTAATAGCCCCGTGTTACCTTCTTGAATTAGATCGAGCAAGTCCAGCCCGCGGCCAATATATTTTTTGGCGATACTAACCACCAAACGCATGTTGGCTTCGGCCATTTGATCCTTGGCGGTTTTATCACCAGCCTCGATGCGTTTAGCCAGCATGACTTCCTCTTCACCAGTTAGCAGCGGGATTTTGCCGATTTCGCGCAGGTACAGGCGCACGGAGTCATCGGCGATGTCTTTGATGTAGTCATCATTGCTTTCTTTAACTTCCTCTTCAACATCCGGCGTATCCCAGATCAAGCGGTCTTTCTGGTCGGTGACATCAATACTGTTTTCGGTTAGAGCTGAATAAAGATCGTCAAGTTCTTCCAGATTGTCTTCCACATCCGGAATCGCCGCCGAAATTTCCTGCTGGGTAACGTAGCCTTGCTCCTTGCCTTTGGCAATTAGGCGTTCGATTTCGGGCGAATAAGTGTGTTCTTCCTCCTCTGGCTTGGGGGCGGGTGCTTTCCTAGGCACTATAATTCCTCCGTCATTAGGGCTTGAAATTGACGTGTTAGCGTGCGCACAAGCTCCGCGTTGCCGGTTTGCTCGGCCTCACGTAGCTGTTTGGATACTTCAATTTTTTGCCGTTTATTAGAGCCGATTCGCAGATTTCTAACCAGCGTGAAAGCCTCCAAGCTGCAATCTGCAGGTGCGAGATCAGCGTATTCCTGCTCGCCCTTTAATTCCAAGATTTTAACATAATCGGCCTGCTCGGGCAATAGCTTAATCAGGGCCTCTCCACCACCAGATTTACCCAACTTTTTTAGTCCCGCTAGGATTTCTTGGTGCTCCGGTTGAACAAAGTCTTGATTCTCTAAATCGTCCAAGCTCATGCGCACCCGCGGGTGAGCTAAATTTATGGCCAGCACCGCCACTTCCAGTGCCGTTTGGGCGTCAATTGGTTTGGTTTTGATGGCAGCCTCGGCCGGCTCTAAGGCGCTCGCAGGCGACTGATCGACCTTTTGCTTGACGCTCTCAAGCGAGGTACCAACCCGCTCAGCCAGTAATTTGAGGTAGTGTTCGCGCTCGACGGGATCTGAAAGGCGCCTGAGGTTAGCGGCCAGGCGATCGCTGTACTGACGCTTGCCAACGGCACTGGTTAGATCGTATTCGCGGGCCAAGCGGTCGAAGAGGTAGTCGATAGCGTATTTAGCGCTTTTGATAGCACTAGCCCAAAGATCAGGGCTCTTGGCAATTAGTTCGTCCGGGTCTTTAGCGCTAAACTCGATGACTTTCAAGGTTAAGCCCAGTTGTTGAGCCAGTTCAATGGCCCGCTCAGTGGCTTTAATACCGGCCACATCTTGATCAAAGGCCAGAGCCACGTTTTTACTAAAGTGGCTCAAGGCTTTGAGCTGATCGCTGGTTAGCGCCGTCCCGCTAGCTGCCACCACGTTGCGGATACCAGCCTGATGGCTAGCCACCACATCCATGTTGCCTTCGACAAGCACGGCCAAATCAGCCTCCCTAATGGCCTCTTTGGCCAGATGCAAGCCATAGACGCTGCGGCCCTTATCGTAAATCAGAGTTTGTTGCGAGTTGTAGTATTTGGGGTTTTTGGCTGGATCCAAAACCCGGCCCGTGAAAGCCACAACCTTGCCGCTAGCGTCTGATATCGGGAACATGATGCGACCTCTAAACAGGTCATAAATGCTATCGTCGCGCGAACTTGTGCCAGCCAAACTACCCTTGGTCAGCTCGTCTTTGGTGAAGCCCCGGCTGATTAGGAATTTGGATAAGGCCTCATAATTCTCTGGTGCGTAGCCAATCTGGAAATCATTAATGCTAGACTTATTCAGCCTGCGATCTTTAATCAAGTAATTAAAGGCACTTTTATTCTTCACCAGTGTAGCCTGGTAGTATTTGGCCGCCAGCTGGTGAGCTTCGCTGAGGCGCTTTTTGAGTTTAGTAATTTCGGGCGAACCTCGTTGCTTTAATTCAACGCCGGCTCGTTCGGCCAATTTTTCCAGAGCCGGGCGAAACTCCAATCCGTCCATCATCATGACGAACTTGAAGATATCGCCGCCTTGCCCGCAGCCAAAACAGTGCCAAATGCCCTTTTCGGGGCTAACCATAAAGCTAGCTGTTTTTTCATTATGGAACGGGCAGCTGGCTTTGAGGTTGCGACCAGCCTGCTTGAGAGGCAAATAGCCCCCTACTACTTCGGCGACACCCAGACGATGCTTTACTTCGGCGACCTCATCCATGTGGGTATTGTATCAGATTATCGGATGAAGATATTGACTAAGTACACTAAGTATAGTATAGTTGTCTAGTCACTCTCTCTACTTGTTATGGGAGGAGGTGAAGTGAAAAGGAAACTCAGAATGCGAGAACTACTTGATGAGATTGATTTGTTGTATCTCGAGCTTAACATCGCCGAAGGCGATTGGGCCGTGGTCAAACAACGTCTCAGGCAGGTAGGACTCGATGGGTACCCAGACGTCCAGGTGGAACTAGTTGGTAACCCAGCAGACCGGGATGTCAGTCCAATCGACTGGCTCTTTGCTCCAATTCTGGTAGGCCGTCATGCTCAATTGACGGCACTGGTTGAAGAAGAGCGGAGGCTCGCACAGGTCTTTGCCGGTGACACAATCACCGACGAGATGCTAGGCGAGTTGCGAAAGCGGTTCCCACCCAAGTCGTTGAGGCGCCCTGCCTCCTGATTTGAAAGGAGAAGGGATGAGGGCCCTGATGAAAATCCCCTCTTGAGCGGTCATGCCACGCGTGACCGCTCATTTCATTTTTTAGGGGTGAGGAATCTAATTTTTATAACAGCTCAAGACGGCTTGCAGGGCGCTGGGCAGTTCACTACAGCCATGCAGCCCGGCAAAATGACCTTTGCCAGGATCCAAAATCTCTTCGGCATTTAGCAACTTAGCCATGGCTTTGGTTAGCTCCGGTTTGACCCGCTCATCATCATCGGAATAAATGCAGATGCGTTTGGTAGCAATTTGCTGAATTTTGGCATAATCGAGCGGTGGCACAAACAATGCTGGTGGTTTCCAGCCTTTGAGCTCCACCATGCCAGCGACTAGTACGATTCCGGCAATGCGCACACTGGGCGCCCAGTCGGAAACGGCCCTCAGCACCATAGTACACCCCAAGGAATGTCCAACCAGAACCAGGCCTGGGTCCGGCTGGCCGATAGCTGAGCGAAGCTGGTCCATCCAGACTTTTAGCTCTGGTGATCGTGGTTCAGTAAAGTGTGGGGCTTGGACCTTGATGTCTCGGGCCTCCAGTTCCTGTGCCAGCCAATGGATCCAGCCCTTGGTTGGATCATCGGCCCAACCGTGAACGATGACGACGCGCTTAGAAATTGGACCACTCCAGGTTTGGCTTAAATTTATCAATAATTTTTTGGGTATGGCCGACTGAGAGTTCGGCGTTCGGGCCTTTGGCAAAAGCTGCTAGATCCTCGACCGAATGCGAATCACTGCCCATAACTTCGGCTAATTGATACTTTTCGATCAATCTTCGGAGCATTTCGACTTCCGACGTCACATCACCATCGAAGGTGGTGTTATCGGTACTGGTTTCTAGGCCATCTAATTTGCCGGCTCCCACGGCTTCTTCCAACCTGGCGGCTTTGAAGATTGTGGTGTGGAAGTACCAATGGGCTAGGACTGCTACCCCGCCGGCTTGGTGAATCAAATCAACGCTGTCCTCGAGTGAGAGCAAGGCGGTGTAGGATTCGGCCCGAGGCATGGGTATAAAGCTGGAGGCCTTCATGTAGAGCCGGTAGGGATATTGGACAATGCCCGCCTCCACCATTTGCTCAAACTTAGCTTTGACATCCTCGCTAGTTTTGGCCTGTTCCTTCATTTTGGCTAGTAATTCCTTTTCCAGAGCCAAATTTTCGGGATGTTTTTGAACGGCTTTAACAATGTGCGGGCTGCCAATAATACTATCGCCAGCGGCAGCTTGAACATCGGAGATGCTAATTTTGAAACCGATGGACTGGAGGTGTTCGACCATGTGCTTCATGCGATCAACACGACTCGATTCCAACTTTTGCAGATGTTCGACC
>DATIHN010000002.1 GCA_035480635.1 Candidatus Saccharimonadales bacterium | reverse complement strand
AAATGCGTAGAGATCGGAAGGAACACCAATGGCGAAGGCAGCTTGCTGGGCCACACCTGACACTGAGGTACGAAAGCGTGGGGAGCGAACAGGATTAGATACCCTGGTAGTCCACGCCGTAAACGATGGATGCTAGTAGTTTGAGGTATCGACCCCTTGGGCTGCGAAGCTAACGCGTTAAGCATCCCGCCTGGGGAGTACGAGCGCAAGCTTAAAACTCAAAGGAATTGACGGGGACCCGCACAAGCGGTGGAGCATGTGGTTTAATTCGATGCTACGCGAAGAACCTTACCAAGGCTTGACATCCTGGGAATCCCCAAGAAACTGGGGAGTGCCGCAAGGAGCCCAGTGACAGGTGTTGCATGGCCGTCGTCAGCTCGTGTCGTGAGATGTTGGGTTAAGTCCCGCAACGAGCGCAACCCTTATCGTCTGTTGCAATTTCAGGCGAGACTGCCCCGGCCAACGGGGAGGAAGGTGGGGACGACGTCAGGTCAGCATGGCCCTTACGCCTTGGGCTACACACGTGCTACAATGGCCGGTACAACGCGCAATTGCCAACCCGCGAGGGGGAGCTAATCGTATCAAAACCGGTCCCAGTTCGGATTGAAGGCTGCAACTCGCCTCCATGAAGTCGGAATCGCTAGTAACTGTAGGTCAGCATACTACAGTGAATACGTTCCCGGGTCTTGTACACACCGCCCGTCACACCACGAAAGTTGGGGGTACCCGAAGTGCCTACTTGCTAGGCCCTAAGGTAAACTCAGCGATTGGGGTGAAGTCGTAACAAGGTATCCGTACCGGAAGGTGCGGATGGATCACCTCCTTTCTAGGGAGAAACGTCCGCCGTAAGGCGGATCCAAGAGCTTTGACTCTTGGTCGCGATCAACTGATCGAGCCGTCAGGCAACTGACTGGCTCTCATGCTGGTCGTGGGAACTTCTAGGTCGGACGGTTACCTGCACTACTTAGGTTTTCAAATCAAAAACACCCCGATCGGGGTGTTTTTGGTGTAAGCCTTATGGCGTTAGGCGCTGGCAGATCCAAATAGTATCAATGCTAGTAGCCTGCAAGTTGACGCAACTCTGAAACTTAGTCCACGTTTTTGAATCAACCGTGCCAGTAGGCCGGATGCCGTTCTGACTTTGAAACTCTACGACATAACTATTGGTGACAGCATCAAAATTGCCATTTATGGCTGGTGGCCCGCCGATGTGGTTATCGCCCAGTTCAATTAAAAACTGCAAGAAATTAACACAATTGCCAGAATTTCCCAGACTCAAGCGCCCCGGAATGCCTTTTGAATTTTGACAGTTATATTGTGAGATTAGACTAACCCAAGGCGTAGGAGTAGATGATCGGCGATACGAGCGTGTTCCTAAAATAGATGCCGATCCCAATATGGCCAAAGCCAACCCTAGAAGCAGTAGATGGGTTAAATCGAATCTTGATGTTAGTTTGCTTGGGTGTTTATCTGCCATGTCTCTTGTGTTTAATTATTACTTTCGACTAAGCCTTGTCAAATAAAGACTATGAATAAGCCTAGGGTTGATTGAGATTGATTAGATGAGTCAGGGGAGATAGTAACCAGGTGAAAAAAGGCGTACCCAGGCCGGTAGCGATTAAGATGCCGACAAAGACCAGTAGCACGGCTAAGATTTTATAAGCCAGATAGGTCGAACCACCACCTAATTTGCTTTCGATCCAATCTTGCCGGCCGGTCAGGTTGACCAGTTGTAAATTGAATTTAAGCATAATGGTCCCGGCGGCGATGGCAAGTAAACCATAAACGATTTGCATAAACTCATTATAAAGCAAAACGGCCCGGGGCCAGGAACATCCATGTTCCTGAACCACCGGGTCGCGGGGCCTCTACGAGGTGAATCCGGTCACGCTGGCATCGATGTCGGCTAGCCGTGCCGAGCCCCTGAGCATCCAAACCCAGAAGTGCTGGTGACCGTCGGCGAAGGCAGCCGTGTCCGCGGGCTGGAAGAAGGCCTCCAGGGTCAAGACGCGATCGGACTGGGCGACGACATCGATGTTGGCGAAACCCTCGCCACTCATGATCGCCAGCATCTCGCCCGGGTCGAACAAGTCGCCCTGGAAATGGAAGGTCAGAGTGACGAAGCTGACATGAGCGAAGTGGTTGGGCACCACCACGTTGATGGCGGCGTTGTTGCCGCGGGTCGGGCCTTGGCAGATGGCTGGCTCGGCCACAGGGCAGATCATGGTTTGAGTGTTGGACCGAACGAGTGAGACGCGAGCATCCACCGTTACCGGCGGCGGCTCGTTGGCGCTGGCGCTAGCAGCAAACATCAGAGTCGGAAGGCTCATCAACAGAGCCAGGGCGAGCAGGCGAAACCTCACGGGTGTCTCCTTCGGTTTGGGGAGGGCGCAAACAGACTTACCTGAATGATTAGACGATTATACATTAAAGCAATGGTTTTGTCAATGGATGTATGTTAAAATAACTTAGGTTAGTAACTTGAGAGTTTTAGTAAATTCTGCTTAAATACTATAGTTCAAGACCCTAAATAAGCCGAAGGCAAACCAAGCAAGGCTGTTTACAATTTGGACGTGGGCTTGTAGCTCAGCTGGTTAGAGCGCGTCACTGATAATGACGAGGTCGCAGGTTCGAGTCCTGCCAAGCCCACCATTTTATTATCGAAGTTGTTTTAAAAGAAAAACCCGCACAAAGTGCGGGCGTGGAGGAGCCGGATCGGGGCGGTCCGGCTCCTCCTGCTGGCGTCGGCGCGATCAGGCGGGAGCGTTGGTGCTAACGGTGAAGGTCTCGCAGCGGTCGTTGCGTATCTGAGTGCTGAAATGGGTGCCGGGCGTGGCCTCGGTAGCGATGGCTGCCAGTTGGTTGGCCTTGGGGTCGCCGACGATGTCCTCGAGGCAGGCGTGCCTGGGGGCGGTCCTTCGGTTCCCGGTGTAGTGCACGTGCACGGGCTGGCCTTCGTGTCGAACGGCATTCCTCAAGACACCCATGGCCTGGCCGAAGGCCGCTTCACTGTGGCCATTGAGGAGCGCGAATTCGAGCAGCTCGGTCCTGGCCTTGTGCGGCTTCATCGTCGTCATGGCTTCTGCCTTGACCCTGATCGGAACAAGCTCCCGAGTTGCCGTTCTGGACATTTCAAACTCCCTCCGGAGGTGCAGCGTTTTGCTAAATTGATTGTGCTACTAAGCCTAGAGTTTTGCAATAGGTTATGCTAAGGTGTGGCCTTGCGTGGGGCACTAGCTCATTTGGTAGAGCGCCTGCTTTGCAAGCAGGAGGTAGCCGGTTCGATCCCGGCGTGCTCCACCATTTTTAGTTCGCGGGTGCAAAGCCGTTATAATATTCTTATGCTTCTCACAAACCATACTCTAGCCGGTATTGCGCTGGGGCTAACCATCGATGATCCGCTGGTTTTAGCACCAGTAGCGGTGGCATCACACTTTGCGCTCGATAGTATTCCGCATTTTGGTGGGCAGCGCTTTAACTTTGACGATCCAATCGGTCAGAAATTGGCCTTTTTTGATTGTTTGAGCGCTCTGGCGCTTGCGATCGGGGCAGTCGCGATTTGGCCTCAGCGCTTCCCTCAGCTATTTGTCGGGGTGCTAGGAGCAACAGCGCCTGACCTACTTTATGTGCCTCGATATGTTATGGGCATCAAATTCTGGGAACCGCTGTTTCGCTTTCATCACAAAATCCAGCTTGAACGATGGTGGGGGTTGGCTACGGAGCTGACTGCGACCTCGATATTAATAATGATTTTACGTAAACATTTATAAAGGGGGTTTGCCCCCGGCAAGCGTCTAGCGACGCCCGCCGGGGGCTGTGGCTTGTCGTCCCGTACAACTGCAGATGTGCTCGGCGTCGGGGTTAGAAGGGATGCTTGGCATGAGCTCGAAAGCTTCTTGCATGACAGCATGCTCTTCATCGGAAGGGACCCGGCGGATGCTCTTCCAGGTCAAATCCGAGTATTCGAGGTGCTGGGGCTGGAAGCGATGTTGCTTGTTGCAGTTGAGCCGGAGCTTCCTGAAGATGTGACCTTGGGCCGCTGTATCACCGTTGTCGGCCCGGGTTTTGACATCTTCGGAGACCCATATGCCGGTGACGTCTACCCACTGCCGGGTGTCATAGAACGTGATTGTGGCATCGAGCATTGCCTGCTGAGGCAAGGCGACTCCATTCTGTCGAGGAACGATACATTAGTACTATACCATACTTTTATGCTAAAAACAATCATTTTTATGCTTGCCAAAATAGCAATTTAGGTGCAGAATATCCGCCAGAACCTTGATTCAAGGGAGGGGCATGCAACATTTTCCGGTTTCACCTAACGAAGTCAAAGCTTTCTTGGATTTGGCCAAATGGCTAGTCCTCATGCTGTTACCGTTTGCGGCGCTCGTAGCTTTGATTGAACAGCGTGGCGGGGACTTGCTCGACTACCACCTATCAAGGTTGCGCCATCGTCGGAACAAGCGTCGAGACAGTCGTTGGATCAAGTCCGAACATCGTCGCGGAGTCGAAGAGATCGAGGCAGTGCTGCGCTTGGAATCGATACTGAAAGAGTATTGATGACTGATGCGTCAAGCTCGATCAGCGGCAAGCGGGCCTGGCTGCGTGGTAAGATCGCAGCCATTCCTGAGGTAGCGCGCCGCTGAGTGCGGCGCCGCCCGGGTTACTGCTCATCTCCCCGGGCCGGCGACGCGTTGGGGGTGCCCCGTTTCTGCTCCCGCTCGCGCGGGGCACTCCCATTTTCGCGCAATCTGCGCCAGATCGTGCGGGGTGGTGTCCAAATACCCCCGGGCACCACCCCGCACCTTTCCGCTCCATTAATACTGGGGCGGTTTTTCATTCGCTGACTTTAAGCTTGTATTTCTCGCAACGGATACCCATAATAGCGCTGCACCTAAACATCCGGGGAACCTCAACAAGAGGGAAACCACAACTGAGAAAGGTAGGGGAACCGCATGGGGAACCTATACGAAGGCACCAAAGACCTTGCTGGCACCATGTTGGCTGCCGACAGAGCCGGAATTGCTCCCGAACTCTGGGATCGCTTCCGCGCTGATGAAAGTTTCAGAAACAGGCTAGCGGAGTTCATGAAAAACGGGGCCTGTGCCGATCCGTATGGATCCACTCGCCCTTACGCCAACTACGCCCCACCGCTGAAAGTTTTCGGGGCCTGGGAATGGCAGACCTTCTTCAACGTTGCTTTGTCTCTCGACCAACACCGGGCTGCCAACGAATTCCCATGGGTCGGTTCAAGCTCCATTCCCCAGCAGAGTTGTCCTTTCTGGCCGAAACACGAGATCATGGAAACGCACTTTGCGTTTTTGGGTCTTGACGTGGTCCATCCACGCGACCCAAATATTCCTCCCTTCGCAGTGACTCTCGAGAACATCTCCGTGCTCCTGGAATTGGCCTGCTGGGCAAAACGCCCCAAGCTGAGTTCGCCTTACACCGATTTGATAGAAGACTTCAAGGGCGAAACTGTCCTATCGCGTCAGGTGAAGTTGCGTTGGTATATGATTCCACTGCAACCGGCCGGCGATATTGAGACTGGTCATCCCGATGAGTATGAAACTATCGGTGCGGTCGAATGGTTGTTGGGCCAAGCCCTGTACTATCAGATGTACAGCGCAGAACCACCGATTGATCTGCCGCCGCATAGACCTCAAAGTGTTGAACAGCTAGCCCGCTTGAGGATCGCCAATACATCGGATGTTGTTGAGCACGGGTCCGTTCAGGCTCGATTATGGGCACTCCCGGGCGCAGTCGGGGCAGGACGGATGGATCAACCGCACCACCGGAGGTTGGCGCTTTCACGCAAGCTGCCGGAGTAGGCAAGACCGATTGGGCCGGGGAGGAATCCCCGGCCCGAAAACGTTTAATTAACCCTTGACCACTACTGTCTCCAGATGCTAAGATGATTACCGACTTTAAAGAGGCCCGTAGCTCACTGTGAGTAGACAACAACCAACAAAATTAGCGGAGGTCACCCCCTAGTACGGTTTTTTGTCTGTTTAAATGTGAGCTCCGACCAACGTCGGAGTTTTTAAGTCTTTTGAAAAATATGATTCCAGTAACTCAGGAGAAAAAAATCATCATGAATTTGGGTAAACGAAAAATATAGTAATTTGCGTGTGCAAATTGCTAGTCAAACATTCGACAATTATTGCCATTGGCATTAGTTGTCGCTCTCAAGTAAAAAGTTACTTAAGGGCGCATGATGGATGCCTTGACGCAAGAAGCCGACGAAGGACGTAGAAGGCTGCGATAAGCCTCGGAGAGCTGCCAATCAAGCTTTGACCCGGGGATGTCCGAATGGGGAAACCCAGTACAGAAGAAATATCTGTATTACCACTAGCTGAATATATAGGCTAGTCGGAGGGAACCACCTGAACTGAAACATCTAAGTAGGGTGAGGAAGAGAAAGAAACCTCAATTCCCTGAGTAGTGGCGAGCGAAACGGGATGAGCCAAAACCTTTTTAGTTTCCGTGTGTTTACACGCGGATAAGTTGACAGACGAATGCTAACAAGGGGTTGTGAGATTACAAACGACCATTAAAGGATGCTGTTACAGCAATGCAAGAGCAGCCTTTTATGCGACAGACCACTGTCATGAGTCTGGTAAGGTCAGAAAACTAGAGCATTAGTGGAACGGTCCTGGAACGGCCGGCCAAAGAGAGTGAGAGCCTCGTACATAAAAATCTCTAGTCCTTATGTTTGTTTTCTCGAGTAGGTCGGGCCACGTGGAATCCTGACTGAATCTGGGAGGACCACCTCCCAAGGCTAAATACTTCTTGTGATCGATAGCGAACAAGTACCGTGAGGGAAAGGCGAAAAGAACCCCGGAAGGGGAGTGAAATAGATCCTGAAATCATGTGCCTACAATGAGTC
>DATIHN010000001.1 GCA_035480635.1 Candidatus Saccharimonadales bacterium | reverse complement strand
CAGCCGACCGACCACAGAGAGCGTTTAGAATGCTGGATTTACCAACATTGGGACGGCCCAGCAGGGCTAGCTTGAGCAGTGGTGGTTGGTCGGAGGGTGCCAGAGCCGCAATGTGGCTGCAAACCAGATCCAGCAAATCCCCACTGCCCCGGCCGTGGATAGCCGAAACTCGAACTTGCTGGGAAATTCCTAGCCGTTCGAAGCTAGCGGATGCCCCTTTGATGTCCGATTTGTTGATGGCAAGCAGCACCGGCTTCTTGGTTTTTAATGCCAGTTTGGCAGCGGCTTTATCTTGATTAGTTGGTTCGGTTGTCGCATCAACCACCACGATGACGACATCGGCATCATTGGCGGTCGCTTTGAGTTGATCCAAAGCTTGGCTAGCAATTTCATCGCCGGGACTATCAAAACCAGCAGTGTCCGTTAGAGTCAAATGATACTTACCCCAGCTGACCTCACCAATTACGGCATCCCTGGTGGTGCCGCTTTCACTGGCCGTAATGGCCATACGTGAACCAACCAAGCGATTAAACAAGGTTGATTTGCCAACGTTGGGCCGGCCGATAATTGCTACGATGGGGGTTCTGGCCATGTAATTGAGCGCTCGATCGCTTGAGTTAGTTGCTTGGTTTCGCCGAATCGGTCTTGGCTACCCAGGACCACGGTAATGACACTATGGCCATGAATGTTGGAGGTAGCTAGCAAACATTGTCCGGCCACCGGCGTATAACCTGTTTTTATACCAGAAAAACTGGGATCTTTCAATAGCTCATTGGTGCTAATCAAATGATATTGGTGGCCACTGAGGTCGCTGATGTAGCCATCGCTGGTTGCCGCAACCACCTTGGCGCTCGGACTAGCTAGCAATAATCTAGCGGCACTAGCCAAGGCTTGGGGCGAGGCATTGTTGCCGGTATCATCAAGTCCGTTGGCATTGGCTAAGTGCAGATTCGTTAGGCCCCAGCTAGCCGCTAGGGAATTTAATTTAGTAGCGAAATTAGCCACCGAACCAGCGTCGTAGATGGCCAGTGTATCAGCGGCATCGTTGGCCGATGGGATTAAGGCGGCTTTAACTAAATCACCCAGTTTAAACTGCTGGCCGGCCACTAGTCCTAAAGTCACGGCTCCATTGGGATAAGCTGGCAGCACCGGCACGGTAACGGTTTCGTCCGGATTATGATCGCGCAGGATGACGAGAGCTGTAAAGATTTTAGTAATTGAAGCAATCGCGCGGGGCTGATCGGCCGCTTTTTGATACAAGACTTGCCCGGTGGCCGCATCGATAGCGATAACTCCGCCAGCTGATAAATTCAGATTTGGGACTGCCCCGACTGGAGTAGATTGAGTATGGTAGGCTGGCATTTGGACTTCATGGGATGGCGCTTGAGCTCGGCTGGTCAACCAATCTGTTGGCGCTCTCAAACCGGTTAAGCCAACCAGCTGCATCAAGGCTATAAGTCCAATAATTAATCCAACCACGATTGCTCTTGCTCGCTGAGATCACGCCACTGACCCGGTTTTAATTGGCCCAGCTGCAATGGACCAATGCTGGTGCGGTGGAGACTCAGCACTTGGTACCCCAAAGCTTCGAAGGTGCGCCGAATCTGTCGATTCCAGCCGGTTTGAAGCTCTACTTCGATCCGATTATGCTGTTGCCGGGTTACCTTAATGACACTCAAACCTTCACGCAGTTGGACGCCAGTCTCCAAACTCATGCGATCAGCTGGTTCGAGTGCTCGATCAAGCCTGACTTGATAACATTTGGTTTTGGCTCGGCTGGGGTGGATGAGGCTCTGAGCCAAAGCGCCATCATTGGTTAAAACCAACAAACCAGAACTACCTTTATCCAGGCGCCCGGCTGGTTTTAGGTTTTGTAAGTCTTTTGGTAGCAAATCATAAATTGTGCCGCTACCCTGGCCACGGCGGCTGGTCACTAGGCCAACTGGTTTGTTCAAGATAATCGTAATCGCGGGCGCTAGCTCGAGGGTTTTATTATCAGACTCGACTAGATCCTTAGCCGGATCAATCTGTTGACCGAGAGTTGCCACTTGGCCATTAACGCTAATTCGACCACTCGCAAGAGCCTGGTCAGCCCCGCGTCGGCTCATCCCGGTGGCCCGGGCCAAAAATTGATTCAGCCTCATTGGCCCTATGATATCACGGGCTCAAGCCGGGATGTTGCTAAAAACACCCAGCGCTACTAGTAGGGCCAAAATAACTAAGAGGCCCAGCACAATAACACCGATGATGGCCCAAGGTGATAAAAATTGGTCAGTCTCTGCTTCCGGCGGCTCGAGGCCGGCATCGTAGAGCGACGGCAACGGCTGAGCCAGACTTTCGTAAAAGTCATGCTCGGCTGAGCGCGGCTGCTCCTCGTAATCGCGAGTTGGCTCGTCCATCTTCCACCTCCCTTCCTAGAGCCGATGCTAACACTGCGGCCTAGTTTACATAAGCGCCATTAATCCAAAAATGGACCCTGGTCAGGTCCAACTTTTTAGTAAGTTTTGGCTTCGGCTAACCCAGTAGTTGCTTGACGGTTTTAACGACGTCTTCGAGCGTGACCTGGGATTTGATCAAGTATTCGTTGGCTCCTAGTTTTTGGCCCCGTTCTTTATCGGATTGTTGGTCGAGGGCCGTCATCATCACGACCTTGGTGTTTTTGGTATCGGGCGTTGAGCGCAAAATGTCGAGCACGTCAAAACCGCTGATTTTTGGCATCATGACGTCGAGCACAATCAGATCGGGGCGTTCACGCACAGCCGTGGCTAGAGCCTCCTCGCCGTCGGAGGCCGTTACGACTTGGTATTGCTCAGCCTGAAACCGGGCACTGTAGATATCGCGCAGATTGATGTCGTCTTCGACTAGCAGAATTTTTGGCATAGGACCCTTAGTTCTTAAGCTCTAGCTTAACAAACTGGGCTAAGGTTGCGCAATGGCTGGCGCCGTCTTGGCTGCCGGGGCCTGCACCGCATCGATCGGTACGGCCGGGCTGGTGGCTAGCGGCGTGGTGTTAATCATCTGGTTGGCGCCGGTTTGAGGGCTCGAGCTAGCTCGAATCGTCTCGGCTTCGTTTTTAAGTAGTGGTAGCTGGAAGTAAAAAGTTGAACCTTGCCCCAGCTGGCTTTTGGCCCAGATCCGGCCGTTGTAGAGTTCAATAATAGTGCGGCAAATGTAGAGGCCCAGCCCGGTGCCGCCAATGGTGCGGGTGGCCGAATTATCAATTCGGTAGAATTTTTGGAACAAGTGTGGCAGGTCTTCGCTAGCAATACCCATCCCGGTATCAGTCACCCCGACCGTCACAGTTCCGCCACTGCTCGCCAGCGACACACTAACCTGGCCAGCCGGGGTGTATTTAATGGCGTTTTCAATTAAGTTCATGGTGACTTCGCGCAGTCGCTCGGGGTTGGCCTGCACGCTATAAATCGGTGCAATGGTGTTTGAACCAGCGGCGTTGGTCGCCTCAGCGCTACTGAGCTTTAGGGTTAAGCCCTTCTTTTGGGCACTGACCGTCATATCTTCAACGGCTTTTTTAACTAGCTCGGTCAAATTAACGGCTTCAATTTTATCAGCCAGCTGTTTGTCTTCAAGCTTGGTGATGACCAACAAGTTTTTAAAGAGTTCACCCAGGTCTTGGATGCTTTGGTGGGCTTTATCCAAATAGCCCTTGGCTCGATCGTCGATGGTGCCCGTGGTTGGATTGGTGGCCAGCGCTATATAGCCTTCGATGGCCGCAATTGGCGTGCGCATTTCGTGCGAGGCTGTTGAAATAAATTCATTGCGCTGGCGCTCCACCTCTTTTTCGGCACTAATATCACGAAATAGCGCAATGCCTCCGGTCAGAGTACCTTTGGCGTCGTAGATTGGCGAGGTGGTAATGGTAACGCTGAACTTTCGCCCAGCCTGCGTGGTCACAACTAAATCGTTCGAGACAAAGCCGGTTTGGCTGCGCCATGCCTGCATAAAGGGATCGATGTTATCGCTGATGTCTTGGTCTTTGGCGGTTTTGAGCTTTAGGACTGTGCGGTAATCCAAGTTCTTAGCTGAAGGCTCATCCCAACCGGTTAAAAGTTGAGCCGCTCGGTTAAAGAGCTGAACTTGGCGAGCGGCGTTGACCACAATGACGCCCTCCCCCATGCTCGACATTAAGGCCTGAGTTTTTAACTGCTCTTCGCTCAAGCTAGCGTTGGCTTGGGCTGGATTAGCCTTATCAGACTGGCCAAACGGTCTAGCTGCTAGCCACTCTCCCACGCCAGTTGCAATAATAATAAGCCCCAACTGGCCCAAGCGCTGGCCTAGGAGTCTCCCCTGGGGGTGAGCGGTGGCAATGTTAATGCCGTAGACGGCAATTGTGCCAACCGCGGCCAATATCGGCTCCCAGCGGCCCAAAACGCCCAGAGCGGCTACAAAAGCCAGCCACAACGCCAAATAGGGTGAATCGAGTCCACCTGTTTGACTAATGACTAGCCAGATCGAGGCAGCGGAGATAATAGCCACAATAATGGTCGAAAATTTCTCTAACTTGTGTTTGAGCAGTTGATGGAAACTCAGGTAATAAGCTAGCACTAGGGTTGAAAGCACAAAACAACCGACGGCGGCACCAGCATTCAAGGCCGTTTCGGGCCGATACCGAAATAGCACAGCCAAGCCAGAAATAACCATGGCGGCAATGACGGCTAGGACACTGGCAAAAATGCGATATCGCTTTTGGGCTGGTTCCATGTAAATGCTTAAGCTTCCAGAAGTATTATGGCGAATTTGGGTGCCGAAATCAATTTATAAAGATTAGAGCCCCGACCGGAGTCGAAACTCCAATCGGGGCTCAGGGCGCTTAGGCCTCAGTAGCTATCTCAGCCAGGTTGATGTGGTGCAGGTACTTGACGCCGGCTGGGGCAGCCGCATCATGGCGTAGCACTTCTGCTCGCTCCATGGCACGGCCGATGGCGTCGTCGAGTAACTCGATCAACTTGTCGACGCACTGGCAGTAAATCTTCCAGTCGTCCTCTTTAGCGAGGCCGGATGCACCGCCGAAGTGGTCGCGGTACTCACCCGCTCCCTCATGAGGGAAGTCGCCTTCACGGACGAGGTACTTCATGGTCTCAGCTTTGACCGAGGCGTAGCCAGTACGCAGGCAGAAGTGCAGTTTGCCAATGACGTTTTCGAGCGTGCCATTGAGGGCCTCGGCGACGGTCACGCTGCCCTGATGTGCGACGAACATGCGATATCTCATCGGATCCTGCCAGGAAAGCATGGCGTCGCAGGTCATGTCGGGGTCTAGAATGACCAGTGTCAGGCCCTTACCAGGGAACTGTTCCGTGAATTCCACGGCGAAGGGGCCGTGGAACCATTTCACGAACTGAGCCAAAACGTTTACGCCAAAGACGTTAGTGAGATCCATTTGTTACTCCCGGTACGGACCGCCGAATAGCGGTCAAGAGCCAAATAGTAACATTAAAGCGTGATTGTGTCAATCAGTTTTCCTAAAATATGACTCTTACAATTGACAACTAGAACTTCTTATGCTATAAATGTGGTGTTGGACTGATCAAACTGGTCGTCCCAAAGTCCTCACCCATCTCGTGGCTCAACCTGAGCCCAAAACCCTTGGAGTCAACATGAATAGCTGGTCTGAATTCCGTCATTCACTCCCCCGCTGGCTCTTTGGCACACCGATAAGGGCAATAGTCACCATCGTGGTCCTCATCATTGCGTGCCTGGTGCCCAGCCTGACCGCCTGGTTCTACCGCAACTTCCTGGCTCTGCCGGTGACGGTTGCGGCCATCGCCGGCGTGCTCTACATCGTGGCGCGGATGTTGATCCCCAGCCACAAGTCCAAGAAGGAGTAAGCCCTGGGCACACCTCCCGCTCACAGTCTCGCACTAGTTGCGAGGCAGTGGGCGGGGTTTCATTTATTAATACTTGGCGAACTATCAGATTTTGAGTTGACACCAAGTCAAGAGCGAACTGTTAGCCTGGTGTAGCATCGTTGTCTACCTAAACTATCAAGAACTTGAGACCTTAGGTAGGCACGGGACCAGTCCCTTATTACTAAGAGACTGGTCCCGCTAAGCGGGAGGAAAGCCAGCGGAATCGACGCTATGAGTCTGCTGATGCAGTTACCTCGTCTTCGAGCCAATCGGTCGGAGTGCGCACAAAGCCTGAGTAGAAATAGTCCGAGCGGACTACGCCTACATCGCGCAGTTTGGAGTTGGCAACCTTCATCACCCAGCTCCAGTAGACGTTATTCCTGTCCATGAACCTGACTAGTTCTCCAAGTGTGACAGTGTCTCTTCCCGGGAAGTGGATGTCACGGAATGTGTAAACGCCCGTGCTGCAAGCGCCCAGCGCTATGACGTCGTCTGGAGTAACCGTGATCTTGCTATGAGTGCGGCAGAGCTCGATGAATTCTTCGCGGGTTGCGGGCGCCGCTCTATCCGCATCTCCCTCCGCCCGGGCCTTAGCTTCTTTGGCTGCGTAACTTTCGACAAGTGCGCCGGAGATAGCGCTGAGCCCGAGGAGAATGAAGAAAATGACAGCTCCCGCAACAAAGCCCAGGACAATTCCGGCAAAAATGGCACTTCTCGGACCCGTGGGGTCCGATAGAGCGCCCGCGGAGCCCTTGGTCCAAACGCTCATCGAGGTGCCAACATGCTTCCACCACTCCAAGTTGAAGCTTCGCGAAAACTGCTGCCCGTTGTTTTGCCAAGAGACAGTGCTCTTGACGAGCCGGTCGTTACTTTTGATCGGCACGGTCCCCGCAACTATCACATGGGCTGAGTGCTTACGCCAACCGCTCGAGAGCTCGTTCGAACGAACAACTCCGAGTAGACAACCCGTTACCATGAGGGTCACAAAGACTATGGCAAAGAAGGGACCAACGTGGTCCGCCAGCCATCCTTCGTCGAACTGCCGGTACTTAGTTGCAATGGACTTCACGCGACTTCCTCCTAGTCGACGGACGAGCAAACTTTACACTAATATAGTCATTTGGGCAAGTTGGCGCAAAATTATTCTATAGGTTCCTTCAGCTTTTATTTTAGACCACGAATTTGGCTGTATTAAAAAAGAGGCTTTAGCCTCTTATTATGACTTGGTGACCCCACGGAGATTCGAACTCCGGTTACCAGGATGAGAACCTGGCGTCCTAACCACTAGACGATGGGGCCTTATCAACTGAACAACTTTAACATGTTTGCGGGGTTGTGTCGAGGTTATATCGTAGACAAAACTCAGGTTATATCGTATAATCACAACCAGTTCTCAAAAAGTTCCCTGACAATTTGTCTGACCCGAGAGGAGTGCCAGATGCGGCATCTCGCACTACCACTAGCCGTTGTATCGATTGCGTTGGTGCTGTGGCTGAGCCGCTATGGCGGCCTTCTGCCCAACTTGCTGAGTGCGACATTGTCCGTGATTGCGGTCGTCGGCATCGTGATTTGGATGCTGAATTCCACTCGCCACCCCAACGAGTTCAAGCCCAAAAAGGTGCGGCGATGATGCTGCATCTCGGTAGCCAAGATCGTTCACGATCCGTGTAAACGTCCATCTTTCTACTGAGAGGAGCGGCGATGCAGCCGAGATACTTCCTGGCGGCAGCTTTCGCGGTGTTTGCGATGTTCGATGCTGCTCACCACAGAGCCGTTGATCTCGCCTTAGACATCGTCGTCATAGTGATTGCCTGCGTGTTCATTCTCCGCAAAGATCGGTCTACTCGAAAGGAGCGGCCATGAGCCACGCGCGCTACCGGATAGCCGATGGTTGCTTCATAGCAATCTTTGGTGTCATCTTCGGTTTCCTCGTCCTGGCGGGTTTCGGTGTCAGTTTCGGTCTCAGAGGCCTTGACCACTTTGCTCGTTTCATCGCATTTGTGGTTGCGGCTGAGTGTATCGTCGTCGCCTTCATCGTCATGAAAGACAGATGGCAGCGCCGGGTGGAGCAAACCAGTCGCTAACCCGAGCCTTCCGCGTTCGAGAGAGAGCCTCCCGTTCGCGGGAGGCTCTCTTACTTTTGCTTATAGACATTGGACGGTAAATCTTGTAAAGTAGTGCCGTCCCATTCATTGAAAAAGGAAGGCTCAGATGCCCGCTCAGGACAGCCCCTTCGCCAAAGGCGAACGCAAAAAGGTTTTGGCCAACTTGGACGCCGGCAAACCAATTACCCCGCGTCAGCAGCGCCTGATTACGATTGAGCGCAACGCCCGGGATCCGAATTTGCAGCGTCAGGCTGAGCTGGCTAGGCGTGAGCGCGAAATTGCCCAACCGCCCGGCCCCCGGCGGCAGCGGTACGGCGGCGGAGTCCGTCACGTCGAAGGCGGTCAAGATCCGACTGGCAAAGATGCCCCTGCCAACATGAATGACTCCATCCTGCGCCAGTAGCCAGCAAGGCCCCCAGACCATTACGGTTTGGGGGCCGAAACTTTATACCGAACATGCCCGAACAAAGGGGTTGACACAATAACGCTTATGGTGTAGAATTGCACTTATCCATCGAGAGATCTGTTCGTTCAGGTCTCTTTTTTGGTGGAGTTTTGCTAACAAAGAAAGGAGGCTGCGCTGAGGGAGGGTGAGTTTACTCACAATCTATGCGTAACCGACTACAGCTACTTGTAACCCCGTTGTTACTAGTAGCCCAGGTGGCTCACACTGTTCCAGTTGTAGCCACCGACTCGACTCAGGCTCCGGCCCAAGTTGAGACCCAAAACCCAAACGTTACCCTAAACCTTAACAGTCCAGACCTCGTTCAAGCTACGGACACCGCTCCTAACTTTGATACTGAGGTACTAGCACCACTGCGCGCCGCCCAAGCTGCTAAGGCTCAGGCTGATGCAGCCGCTGCTGCCGCTCGGCGCCATCGCCGTCAGCGGGTCGTAACCGGCCCGGTCACTGGCGACGTCTGGTACCGCTTGCGGATGTGTGAATCGGGCAACAATTATGCCCGAAACTCCGGCAACGGTTACTTTGGTGCTTACCAGTACAACTTGTCGACTTGGTCAAACTTCGCCGGTTATGCTCGACCCGACCTGGCTCCGGCCAGCGTTCAGGACGAGAAAGCCCGCGAGACCCAAGCCCGACGCGGCTGGGCCCCTTGGCCCGCCTGCTCACGCAAGTTGGGACTGATCTAAGTACAGGTCAACCGCAAAAAGCCCCTCATCTGAGTGGGCTTTTTGCATACCAATTTTCAATTTCTCTCCCCACCAATTTTTTGTGTAAGCTCACTCTTCTTACCCCTGTAATACCTTTTATTGCTGTCGATACAAAAAAAAGGTGGGGTGGGTTTCTTTTCTTGATCATCTTGAGTAGATTGCTCATTTACTTACTCCCACTACTTAACCCTTCGCAATCTGCTGTATAGGCAAACTAAAGTTGACAAAGCAACATTTTTATAGTAGAATTGAGCAATCTCAAGTTCGCGTAACATTCGTTGCTCGGACTCCCGAGCGGACCCGAAGGAAGCAGAATGACATTTTGGGAGACCTTACTTGGCGATTCGACCTGGTGGTGGGATCATCCCATTCCTAAGTTTGTCGTCAAAACAGCTTTGTTTTTGATCGGGATGGCTCCTTACGTGGCGGGGGTGGTATGGGTCAGCATCACAATCCAACACTCGGAAGTCGCGGGCTTTGAGCCCGTCTTTCCGCCGTTGTGGGTTTTGCTGACAGCGACTCTCCTCGTCATAGTTTGGTTCGGGGTCTTCCTCACCTGGTCGTTGAGATTCGGTGCCGACTGATCAGCCCGATTGATATGTAACATTCGTTGCTCGGACATCCGAGCGGACCCAAAGGAAAACCATGAGAAGTCTGGCCTCTTACCGGGGCGAGCCAACTTGGTGGGATAACCATCTCATCATCACAGGCTTTGTCCGGGTAATCCTCGTCCTAATCGGACTCGCTCCGCTGATTGGCGGATACGTCTGGCTGATCGTCTCCTTCAACCACGCCTACTACACCGGCACTATCTGGAACATGCCGCCGGTTTGGCAGCTCGGTTTGGCTTTTGGAGCCTCACTGGTCTGGGCCGTGTTCTGGATCAACGCCGCCGTCGCCCTTAACGTCTAGGAGCACCATGACCACCATAGAGCCCAAGGAATACACCGCCAACGACGTCCTGGCCAAGATCATCTGGCTCCAGGTTTTTCTGGGGAGCCTTCGCGGCGAGTTGATGGTGCTGGAGATGCACCAGGGCATACTGCGGGTCGACGAGGAGCGCATCGCCTATCTCCGGACTGAGGTCGATGAAGTCGAGTGTGCCATCAATGATTGGGCCATGGTCCTGTCGCCAACTGCAGCTGGGATGCCAAGGTTTCCATCGGACGACGCCGTTGTCACTTGAGCCCACGTACGAGAGAACCCACGTTCCCCGGCGTGGGCTTTCTCTTTATAAACTATTTAGCTCTTCGACTAATTTGCTGGGAATAGTATTGGCTTTAATTAGATATTTATCAACTTGAGAGTTTAGTTTCTGGAAGGCTTTGTCGTCTAACACCACATTGGTAAAAACGACCAATTTGGAATTGCGCAAGCCGGTGCCATCTTTACCGCGCAAACGATTAACCACCTCGACCCCATCTGGTTTTGGAATCATCAAATCAATTAATAGAATATCGTAATGATTATTTGTGGCGCGCTTCAGCCCGGTGGTGCCATCGGCCACCACTTCAACCTGAAACCCCTTACTCTTGAGCTCCTCGGTATACATATCGGCTACCGGAGTATCATCCTCAATAAACAAAATGCGCTTGGGTTCAGCCATCACAAACTCGGCTGCTTTTGGCGGTTAGCTTCACAGAAGGTGGCATTGTGGCTTTGGCGGCAGAGGCTGTAGCCTAGGTAGGAACTAAGCGACTTGGGCAGCGGTAGAGTGATTCCGGACGGCGGCGGCGGCACTACCCGAACTTCGACTGGGGTGGTTCCACTACCGAGGTTTTCAATAACCCGGAAGCTACCACGAGAGAGATCTATCACTCGGTGGGTCCAAGCCTCGGGTCCATAATCATTAACCAAACAAATAACGGTGCGGCCATTACGTTTGTTTTTGACTTGCAAATAAGTCCCGCGACCGTACTTGGTCGATGCACAAGTTAGCGCATCTGGCTGTGGCAAGCCAATGGCGTACCAAGAAGCTTGGCCGACTTGATCGGCTGGGGTTGAGGGGCCAGAATCGATCGTCAGCGTCGTGCCCGCCTTGATTTTGGTGTGCACCTCCAAGCTCAAGGTTGGCTTGGTGGTGGCTATGGCAAATGCTAGCCCACTGGTGCTGATCATGGCTACAGTAATAAAAAAACCACGCAAGAATCGCTGCGAGGTCCGCTTTTTGACCAGCTTCTTTTTGGTCACCACGTGGTGAACGTGTTTGAGCTTCTTCTTGGTTTTGGTTTTCATACCCTCATCCGCCGAAAGCGGATTGATTCAATTATTGCATAAGCGTTATGAAATGTCGAGACCCGAGGAGCGTTTTGCTCCCCGGGTATTTTTGGTTAAATCAGCTACCTGTTCGATGTTTCCCCCCGATGCTGAAAATCCGCAAATGGGGTGAAACAACTTCCCAGGCATCGTCCGGGAGGTTGACGTGGAGCTGCTCAAAGCTTTCTTCGAACAACTCGACGCTGAACCAGCGCGGGGTTGTGGCAAAGAACTGTTTGAGGGCTTGCGGCAGTTGGTCTTGGAGTTCTGCCGACAAAAACTCTCGGTCGTCGAATAGGTGCAGCAGAGTCTTAGCCATTTCATCGAGCAAGGGTTCGGCTCGCCTCTTTAAACACCCATCAGTGCCATCAAAGGCCTCGGCGATGAACGCCGTCAGAAAGTCGGTTACGGTGGCTGGCATCATGCCTGACTTTCATGATGCGGGGCAGCACTACGTTCGTGGAGGTTCGTCCATGCTTTCACTAGCTCGTCGATGTCGCCATCGGGGACGCGCAGCCAGCCATCGCAGCCCAGCTCGAAAGCTTGGTCGCAAAGGTCAGAAACGAGTCGCTGTACCCTAACACCGACGGCGCCTCCGATCATGCCCCACGGCTGGGCATTGTAGATCTGATCGAATGTCCAGCAACAAGCCAGACGCTTAACTCTGCCGCCCTTGCCGAATTCGATTTGGGTCGGCATTGGATAGAGGAACCCTGGCAGCGGCTCGACTGCTGGCTGACCCAAGCGATGTTCGTGGAAGACGAGGCTGAGTTCGGCCAAGTGAGAGCGTTTCCGGAAGCGCCAGAAGACATAAAGACCACTTGGTTCGTGCATGATGGCATCAAACAGGCTGGCATCGTCTAGCTCTAGCGTATCCATGCGGCCTCTTTTCAAGTTGCGTATGTGGTCTGGCTCAGACCCGTAATTGAAGTTGTGAGCTCATCGCTCCGATCTCGACCAGCAACCCGCTACCTTCTAGCTCGCGGAAACTTTGAACGTCCAAAGCCAGCAGTCTGGTTGGAACGGGTTCGTGCACGTCGCTGGGGCCGTCGGATGCTTCGGTGAAGGTATAGAAGTTCAGGTGGAAATCGACTCCTGTTCGACTGACTTCCACTAAAACCGGGTGTTCATAACCGCTACCAACGTAGGCCCAGATGGTGCCTGCATCGGGACGCCCGTTGGCGGGCACAGATTTCTGATCCGAGAATTGAACGGTCACGATTTAGCCTTTCGCAAAAGGACACGGACAAATGAATTTTAAGCCTAAGCCAGAATTAGTCAAGTACTCTAGTAGATGACACTACCCGTTTGCGGCACCACACTAATCCAAGTATTTCCGCGATCAAGCTGGATTTCGGCGCCAGTCGCATCCAAAAACTTGATTCGAGAGGTGCGAGCGTCTTTCTTCCAGGTCCCAACCACGGCTCCCCCATCACGAAAGATCACGGCCTTGCCCGAGCCAACCGTTGTCATTAGGGCATGGCCAGAGGCGTCGTAGCTAGTTTGAACGGTGATGGCCACCACGTTTTTAACCTTTATTTGTTGGTTGGTGTTGCGATCGATGTGGGCGGCACCAGCCAGAGCCCGAGCGTAGCAATCGCAGTTGGCATCAAAGCTGTATTTTGCGGTAAACAAGGGATATGAATATGTGATGGTGATGCTGGGGTGGCTGGGTGTGGCCTCGGCGGCATCGGCTTTGTAGGCCCAACTAGTAAAACTGGGGGCGGTGGTATAGCCCAACCTCTGCATTAAAGACAAAAGCGAACTAGTCGAAGTGTAGAGATTGTGCGGGGCAAATCGATCACTGACGCGCTGGAAGTTAGCCGAATAAATTAAGCCATTCATACTTTTAACACCCAAAGGACCGACTTCGCCCAAAGCTTGAGCCGATCCGCCAGCATGGGCAATTGGAGCATTGTTGTATTCTTGAATCCAATCGATAAAGTAGGGCCGAAGCGAACGAACCGGTCCGATGCTGGCCGGTTGTTGATCCTGAAAAACGGCCAGGAAGCGCGTAATGCCGCCCTCGGCCAGGGCTTCATAAACCACTCCAGCCGAACTTAGAGCCGACTGCGGCCTGGCCTCCGGTGAGTTTTCGATGACCACTCCAAAGACCGGTTGAGCTGCGACTTGAGGTGTCACCTCCAAACCGGTTAGCGGGTCTGGCACAGTGGCTGGCTGCAAGACCGGTGCCGGTTCGGCCGATTGAGCCGAGGGCTCAGATTTTGGTTTGTGATGATAATGCAAGTAGGCCCAGACACCGGCCGGGATCAAAATAATGGCGGCCGCAATTAGACCGGTCCAAACTTTATGGTCACTAATCCACTTTTTCAGATCAAGTCGGCGTTTTGGCGCCGGGTGATTGGCTGGCTCGGCTGGGGCATCTGGGTGATCGGATTGTTCTGGCGACATAGATTGATTATAGCAAAGATCTTATGCTTAATTAAGCAGTCGCTGCGGCTTTCAGCCTACGCAATACCGTCTCCGGTCCTAGAGCCACCATAGTTTCAAATAGCCCTGGGGTGGCGGTTTGCCCGGTGATGGCTATTCGAACGGCCATAAAGAGCGGCCCCGGTTTATCGGCTCCGGCTTGCTCTAGAACCTTTTGGCGCATCAGTTTTTCTAAATCCTTGGCGTCGCTAAAAATGTCTTGATTTTGAGATAACACTTGGGCAGTGACTTCTAGATATTTATGCGCATCGCCATGTGGCAGTTCTAGCTGGCTGGGGTCGGGGTCGTTAAAGAAGAATCCGAGTAGTTCTTGGGCTTCGGACAATTTCTTCATTCGTTCCTGGATTAGCTCAATCGCAGCTAGCGAATAGGCCGGATCATGTTTGAGTTGGACTGCAAGGTTGGTTTCGCCCAAAAAGGCCACCAGCTGATTCAGCAACTCTTCTGGCTTCATGGCCCGAATGTATTCCCCGTTCATCCAATCGAGCCGGGCTGGATCAAAAACGGCCGGACTTTTCTGGATCCGCTCGAGCGAAAAGCGCTTAGTTAGTTGACTACGGCTAAAAATCTCTTGGGTTTCGCCACTGCCGGGGTTCCAACCCAACAGCGCTAGAAAGTTAATAACAGCCTCAGCTAAATAACCCTGCTTTCGATATTCCAAAATGTCGGTATCGCCAGTGCGCTTACTTAGCTTTTTGCCGTCGCTACCGTTGATGACTGGCAAGTGAATAAAGTCTGGTTGATCCCAACCGAAAACTCCGTAGAGCAAAACGTGCTTGGCGGTGGAGGCAATAAACTCATCGCCGCGGATTACCTGGCTAATTTTCATATCGTGATCGTCAATGACATTAGCAAAGTTGTAGGTTGGGTAAGAGTCGCTTTTTATAATGATAAAGTCTTCGATCAAGCCTAAGCCAGTCTCAAACTCTCCCCTGATCTCATCGCGCCAAGTAATTTGGTTCCAGCCCAACTTCTTTGCAACAGCCGCAACATCTACTCTTATTGGATGCTGGTCATGATCACCCTTGGCGGCCTCTTCCATAGTCCGGCGATAAACCCATGGTTGGCCGGATTTTTCGGCCGCCGCTTTTAACTGCTTGAACTTTTCCGGTGCGATCTGCGATCGATAGGCCAAACCGGCTTCGACCAACTTATTGGCCCATTGTTGATAGGCCCCCGCTTGGTGGCGGTTGGATTGGATGTAGTCGATTCCCTTTTGTTTGCCATGGCTGATCCAAAATCCCTCATCGGGTTCCAGGCTCAACCAGCTTAAACCCTCAACAATCTGTTTGACGCCCTCTGGCACAAACCGTTCTTGGTCGGTATCTTCCAAGCGCAAAATAAATTGACCGCCACCTTGTTGAGCAAATAAGTAATTAAATAAGGCGGTCCGAACCCCGCCAATATGCAGTAACCCAGTTGGACTGGGCGCAAAGCGGACGCGAATATTAGAACTCATAACTTAAGCTTAGCGCCTTGACTTAAGCCAATCAATCGAGCGCCAAGTCTTCAAGGCTTATTGGCTCCCAATCACTGCCCGTCTGAACGTAAACATTGGTTTTGTGGCTGATCTCATCCGGGTCATAGATATTCTCGAACCGGGTGGCCTGACCAGCAGACTTGTGATAATGCGATTTGCGCTCCACAATGGCTGGCCCGGTTACCCGCTCCATTTTATAAACCTGGCCCCCGCGCTTGAAGGTCACAAATTGAACCCGCCTAGTTAAATCACTGCGATCGGGCAGCGCCTCTTCGTAGCGGCCGTGGTCACTAAGCCCAAATTTTAGGTCGACGGCATCGACTAAGCGATCCCAACCGGCATCATTAGAGTCCATAAGCGATCTTTAAGAGTTGTTCTCGGTTTAAGTGTTCGTTGCCCTGGATACTATA